>JBKOVX010000417.1:0-3291 GCA_046724115.1 Gemmatimonadota bacterium
CCGATCTGGTGTCCTTCGTATGAGATCCTCCTCACCAGCTCGGGCCAGCGCTCGGCATGACTGCCAAGAATGAAGAACGTCGCGCGGACCTTCTTCTCGCGGAGCGTGTCGAGGATCAACGGCGTCGCATCCGGATTCGGGCCATCGTCGAACGTCAGCGCGACGACCTTGCGATCGCTCCCGATTTTGCCGAGCGAAGGGCCGAATAGAGGACTGTTACGGTGGAAGGCGCCGTGCATCGCCCCGCCGATGACTGAGATTCCGAGTGCCGCCAGGCCAATCATTCGTGAGTTGCTCGCCCAAGGACTGCCGTGTAGATGTCGAGCACCGCTTCGGTCACCCGCGACCAGGAGTATTGCAATGCCTCCTGACGTCCGCGCTTGCCGAGCCTTGCCCTCAGTGTTTCGTCGTCGAGCAGCCTGACCAAGGCGTCGGACAGATCTTCCGTATCTCCACAGTGCACCATTAGTGCCTCGCGCTCGTGCTTGACGACGTCGCGGAAGCCGTAGATGTCGGAGCAAACGACGGGCGTCTCGCAAGCCATCGACTCCAGCAGCGTTATGCCGAAAGATGCCTTGGTGGTGGGGCACGCGTACATCGCGCTGTGCGCGTAGTAGCCGGGCCGCTCTCCCAGCACGGAGCCGACGAAGGTGATGTCTGGGTCGCCGCCCGCTGCCCGGTAATAATGCTTGCGCAGCGGACCATCTCCGACGACGACGAGCTGGGCTTGCCGGTTCTTGCCGCGGACTTTCTTGAACGACTCTATCAGCGTCGTGAGTCCGTTGCGCGGGTCGAATCTGCCGAGGAAGAGAATTACCGGTACGTCCGTGCGCAGAGCGGCGGGGCGGGGGACGTGCGGGTTGAATACATCGGTGTCGATACCGTTTGGAACGATCGTCCAGTTCGCCTCGAAGTATCGATTGAGAGCTATGGTTGTCGAATGCGAGACGGCGATCGCGGCATCGAGCTTGTCCAGTCGCTTCTGGAAGTAACGATTGCCGATCGTGTAGAAGAATGATCGATCGAAGTAGGTGTGGAACGTTCCCACCACCGGGCAGTTCGCTTCTTCGATCGCCATCACCGGCAGTACCGGACTCAGCGGCGAATGGACGTGAATGATGTCGTACTGCCCGAGACTGAAGACACGCTTCAGATCTTTTCGCAGCTCCAGTCCCCAGGTGAATCGCGCCTGTGACCCGTTCGCGTAGACCGGCTGGCTCTTGCCGATGCGGACGACGTGCGGCTCCGGTCTCGCCCCGGGAATCTTGGACGTGATGATGTCGACCTGGTGTCCGTATCGTCTTGCTTCGCGAGCGAAGAAATGCACGTGCTCGCAGATGCCGCCGAGGTGCGGGTAGTAGTACTCGGTGACGAGAGCGATGCGCAGCGGGCGCGCGTGCTGGACGCGCGCCATCGGCAGTGATCCTGCCGGCATCAGCTCCAGGCGACGCGGGTGCGCGATCTTACGCGTTAAGAGCGGCATGGGCGGCGGCTAAGCGCGCAATCGGAATTCTGAAAGGTGAGCACGACACATAATCGAGACCGAGTTTGTGGCAGAAAGAAATGGAGCGCGGCTCGCCGCCGTGCTCCCCACAGATTCCCAACTTGATATTAGGACGAACTCGCCGTCCATCCTCAACAGCTATCCCTACGAGTCTCCCCACCCCTTCGGTGTCAAGAACCTGGAATGGATCGTCCGCTAAAATACCCTGATCAATGTAAGAGGGAAGGAACCTTCCTGCATCGTCACGACTAAGGCCCATGGTAGTCTGCGTAAGGTCATTTGTTCCGAAAGAGAAGAACTCGGCTGACTGCGCGATCTGTGCCGCGGTGAGCGCTGCGCGCGGTAATTCGATCATCGTACCGATCAGGTAGGAGATTTTTTCTCCCATCCCGCCCAGCACGCGATCGGCGACCTCCTCTATGACAGCACGCTGATTCTCGAACTCCTTTACTGTCGAGACAAGCGGAATCATGATTTCCGGCTTTACCACAATTCCGCGCCGCTGTGCCCGAACCGCAGCCTCGAGAATTGCGCGTCCCTGCATCTCTGTAATCTCCGGGTAAGAAATGCCGAGGCGGCACCCACGATGCCCGAGCATCGGATTCGTCTCCCGAAGCGACTCAATGATACGATTCAAATCGGCGCGGGGCATGTCGAGAGTGCGGGCAAGGAGCTTTGTCTCTTCTCCCCCGTGTGGCAGGAATTCGTGTAGAGGTGGATCGAGCAAACGAATCGTTACCGGCAGTCCGTCCATCGCCTCGAAGATTCCTTCGAAATCTGCGCGCTGCATCGGCAACAGTTTGGCGAGCGCGCGGCGACGTCCGCCCTCTTCGCGCGCGACAATCATCTCGCGCATCGCAGTAATCCGATCGCCCTCGAAGAACATGTGCTCGGTGCGGCACAAACCGATACCCTCTGCGCCGAAACTGCGCGCGATGCGTGCGTCGCGCGGCGTATCAGCGTTGGCGCGGACGCGAAGCTTCCGCACCTTGTCGGCCCAGCCGAGTAACTGCGCATACGATTGATAGAGGGGCGCCTGTGATGGTGACAGCGCACCGTTCGTAACCCGAACCACTTCGCTCGGCACAGTCGACAGATCGCCGGCGAACACTCGCCCCGTCGCGCCATCCAGCGTGAGCCAATCGCCCTCGGCGATGCGCGTGCCGTTCACGCTGAAGGATTTGTGCTCGAGATCGACCTGGATGTCTTTGGCGCCGACGACGGCGCACTTTCCCATGCCTCGCGCGACAACCGCGGCGTGGCTGGTCATGCCGCCACGTGCGGTGAGAACCGCGCGAGCGGCGACAATACCGTGAAAGTCTTCGGGCGTCGTCTCCTCGCGTACCAGGACGACGTTCTCACCCGAGTGAGCGCGTTGCACGGCGGTGTCAGGATCGAAAACCGCGCGCCCACTCGCCGCGCCGGGGCTGGCAGGTAGTCCGGTCGTGAGCGGAGTTGCGCGAATGGAGGGATCAATGATGGGATGCAGCAACTGATCGAGTTGGGCGGCCGGCACTCGCCTCACCGCCTCGACTTCATCGACCAAGCCCTCCGTCACCATGTCGCGGGCAATTCGCACCGCCGCCGCCGCTGTGCGTTTGCCCGTGCGCGTCTGCAGCAGATAAAGTTTGCCGCGCTCGACGGTGAACTCGAGGTCCTGCATGTCGCGGAAGTGCCGCTCCAGCCGCTCCTGCACACGGTTCAGCTCCGCGTACGCGCCGGGGAGCTTGTCGGCCATCTCATCGATGCTGAGCGGCGTTCGAATCCCCGCCACGACATCTTCACCC
>JBKOVX010000383.1:0-3378 GCA_046724115.1 Gemmatimonadota bacterium
TTCCACGATGGCTCGCCATTCGATGTGGCCAGGCTGATCGAGGTCAAATCCTTAAGAGTGGTCTTGAAATATTCTTCGGTCCAATCCGACCCTTCTACCGCTGGAATGTTTTGCTGCACCAGTCGGGCCACATGATCAGCCGGCAACGCCGGAGGATTTACCAACCCGCCCACTTGCAGCACCACGATGGCAGCCACTGACGCCAGCAGCAGGGAATTGCGCCTTCCCCGGTGAGTTTGATCTCGATGCAACAGAAATGCGGCCGCCACTGCCACGTTCACCACCATAATTTCAAAGGAAACTCCGTACACCCCCGTTACAGTTGCGATTCGCGCCAATGGAATGTTATCGACCTGTGTTACTCCCAACAGATCCCATGGAAACCCCGAAATACGTGTTCGAGCCAGTTCAACCGCAACCCACACAAAAGGCGCCAGCACGAGCGTCCGCCGTCCTGCCGCACTCTTTCCACTGAGCAGAGCGACAATCAAACCGAACGCGCCGTGGTAGATGCCGAGATATAGGCAAAAAAGAATGAGAATGCCCAGCGCCGCGACAGCATTTACGCCGCCGTACTGGCGCATGGTGTTGTAAATCCAATAGCACGTACCCGCATACCAGATGATTCCGCAGACATAACCGAGCGCAAACCCTTGCAGCGGGCTGGCGGGAACAAGCTTAGTTCCTTCCGACAATTGCAAAGTATCCGGAGGCTGGGCCCGCAGAAGCGCCGCCAACAATGGCGCGACTGCAATCCAGCAAAGCATGTAAAGATTGGGCAGTGGAAAGATTAGGATCTGTAGGACAGCCGAGAGAAGAACAAGAAGCCAGGCACTCTTGTGAATCCGCCGCACTGGGGAAGGATAACAAACGAACCTCTTTCGCGGCCCGCAGCGGCAAAGACTTAGGTGCTTTCCCGCTCTATCCCGTACTCGGCGTATCAGCTAACATAATTCGGTATGGGGATCCTTGTCACCATCGGAATTCGCCTTCTGGAGGGCATGTTCGCGATCGGTGCCATCGGCTCGTTTATCGTGCTGGTGCTGACCGGAATTGAGGACTTTGAGACTCTCATAGGCTCTGGCGATTCTACTCATACTGAAGAATCAGCTATTTAATGGCATCGTCCTACCAGCCCGGCACTCCATCAAATCGCGTCCGAATCGTTGTCGCCACGTCAGTCATGCTGACGTTCATCTCCTATTGGAGGGCGGCAGCCATCGTGCTGAACGACCTAGGTTCCTCAGCCTTCTACGCAGCTGGCATCGCCGAACAGGCAATCGGTAAGTCCGCTCCCTGGTTCATCGTTGCCGTCATGCTGTTCTCGTTCACCGTCCGCGCTGTGTACGTCGAGAGCTGCTCGATGTTTGTCCGGGGTGGCGTGTACCGGGTTGTGAAGGAAGCTCTGGGCGGAACCCTGGCCAAGATGAGCGTCTCCGCCCTCATGTTCGATTACATCCTGACCGGGCCAATCTCTGGCGTATCTGCCGGGCAGTACATCGCCGGGCTCATCAACGATGTCTTCGTTACCCTAGACACACATGGCTGGGTTCCCCGCGCCGTGCATGCGCTGTTCCACGGCACGCCTCACGTAAACGTCAACTGGACTTCAGTCGTCTTTGCCGGCGCAGTCACCATTTATTTCTGGTGGCAAAACACCAAAGGAATTCAGGAATCCAGCGAGAAAGCGCTCCGCGTAATGCAGATCACGACCGTGATGGTCGTACTGCTGCTAAGTTGGTCGGCCGTCACTTTGCTGAAGCAGGGCTACCAGCCTGTTCCGTTGCCAACCGGGCACAATCTGCAATTCGGTCACGAGGCTCTGGGTTTTCTCAACCACACCGAACTGGCGCATGATCTGGCACGAAAGTTCGGCCTCCTTGGGATTCTGATCGCCTTCGGCCACTCAGTCCTGGCCATGAGCGGCGAGGAATCGCTCGCCCAGGTGAACCGGGAATTAGCGCATCCCAAGCTGAAGAATCTGAAGCGCGCCGCTGTGATCATTGCAATATACAGCTTCGTCTTCACCGGCCTGACCGCCCTGCTGTTCGTGATGATCATCCCGGATTCAGTGCGTGTTCCTGTTTACAAGGACAACCTGATCGCTGGCCTGGCAATGTACTTATGGGGTCCGCAAATCCTGCGCCTCGCGTTTCGCGCATTCGTGGTAGTGGTTGGATTCCTGATTCTCTCCGGCGCCGTGAACACCGCCATCATCGGCTCCAATGGCGTCCTGAATCGAGTCTCCGAAGACGGAGTCCTGCCCGACTGGTTCCGTCAGCCCCATCCGCGTTTCGGCACAACCTATCGCATCGTCAACCTGGTCGTATTTCTCCAGCTATTTACGATTCTGGCCAGTCGCGGAAACGTGTATTGGTTGGGTGAAGCCTACGCCTTTGGTGTGATCTGGAGTTTCACCTTCAATAGTCTCGCTATGCTGGTGCTGCGCTATAAATACAAAGGCGAACGCGGCTGGAAGGTTCCACCCAATATTCGGATCGCCGGCCGTGAAATTCCGGTTGGTTTGGCATCGGTATTCCTGGTCTTACTTTCCACGGCCATCGTGAATCTGTTTACGAAGTCACTGGCGACCGAAGCAGGCGTCGGCTTTGCCGCGACATTCTTCTTGATCTTCACCATTTCCGAACGCGCAAATCGGCATAAGCACGCCCTAGCAGAGCAGCATTTGCAGGAGCACTTTCAGTTGCTCCAGCGGGACACCGTCGACCGCAGCGGTCTCGGTATTCGCCCCGGAAATGTGCTCGTCACGGTTCGTGACTACAACACGCTCAACCACCTGAAGTGGGCGCTGGAGCGGATCGCCACCAAAGAGCAGGACATCGTCGTCATGTCGGCCCGGGTAAGCCAGTTCGGCGCCGCCGCCTACGATCTTTCCACCGAGCAGATCTTCAGCGAGTACGAGCAGCAGTTGTTTTCGCGGGCGGTGAACATCGCCGAGAGCTTCGGCAAACATGTGTCATTGCTGGTGGTGCCGGCGCGTGATGTGTGGTCGGCCATCGTGCAGACCGCAAATAATCTCGAATCCTCCGCAGTGATCTCCGGCCTCTCCAGCAAGATGACCGCGCAGGAGCAGGCCTTCGAATTAGGCCGCGCCTGGGAGGCCGCTCCCGAGCCTAAGCGCCAGTTCGTCGTCCAAATTGTCCATCCTGATCAACAGGTCGATACCTTCCGCATCGGTCCCCATACCCCTTCCATAAAATCCGAAGACGTTCACCTGATTCACCGCCTCTGGCTCAATATCACTCGCGAACCGGGTCTCGATAAACTGCATCACCATGATGTGGTCACCGAAGCGCTGACCCGCTTTGCCCGCGATTATGCCGGACGCGACCGGCAGGATATTCTGAGAGAGTTGCG
>JBKOVX010000077.1:0-6877 GCA_046724115.1 Gemmatimonadota bacterium
GCCCCGTAGAGCGTGTAGCGGGCAACGCTCTGCCCCCGGGCGATGTCCTCCCCGAGTCGCGCGAGGCTGATCGAGACCGTTCGGCCGAAATCGAGCTCCATTCCCCCCACAGCGCGGTCGATGGCAACCGGCTTCCGTGACACGCCACGACCGAGATCGTGGTCGAGCATTGCTGTGAGTCGCGCGCGGAATGCAGCAAGACGCGCAACGTCGGTGGCGTGAAGCAGACCAGCGCGCGTCGGCGGAACGTTGAGCAGCAACTTCCCGTTTCTGCCTACCGACGAGAAGTAGAGATCAATGAGATTGTCGACCGTACGAACGCGATCATCCTCCGCGGGATGGTAGAACCACCCCGGCCGTATCGAGACGTCGACCTCGGCTGGCCGCCACACCGTGCCGGTTCGATCGCCGTGCTGCAGCGCGTCGCTGATTCCCGGTCCGTCCTGCCCCGGGAATGTCACGACGTTCGGATTCACCGTCGACCAGTTCGGGTCACCCGCGGTACCGCGCTCGTTTCCGCACCAACGCACATCAGGGCCAGCGTCGGAAAACATGACCGCCTTCGGTTGTAGTTTTCGCACCAGACCGAAGAAGCGCGGCCAATCGTAAATCTGGCGCTTACCGTTTGGGCCCTCGCCGTTGGCACCGTCGAACCAGACTTCAGCGATTGGACCGTATCGTGTCAGCAGCTCGGTGAGCTGATCGCAGTACAAATCATTGTAGCGCGGCGAATCGCCATACGCGGGATTGTTGCGATCCCACGGGGACAGGTAGAGACCCGCCTTCAATCCATCGACGCGGCAGGCATCGGTGAACTCCCGGACGACGTCGCCCCGACCCGAACGCCACGGACTTGCCGCCACGGAGTGTGTGGTCGTGCGCGTCGGCCACAAACAAAAACCATCGTGATGTTTTGCAGTGAGGATGAGCGCGCGGGCACCGGCAGCTCGAGCAGCACGCGTCCACTGACGAGCGTCGAGAGCTGTCGGCGAAAAAACCGACGGATCCTCGCGCCCCTCCCCCCATTCGCGGTCAGTAAAAGTGTTGACACCGAAATGGAGAAAGAGCGCGAGCTCGTCGCGCTGCCACGATAACTGCGCTGGAGACGGTCGCGGGCGGGATTGCCACGCCAGAGCGACCCGCGGCGTAAGCGAGCAGGTGACAACTGCGCCGGCCGTGACACCAAGAAACGAGCGGCGATTCACGAACTGCTCGCTTTCGGCCTACTTGATGGTGATGTACTGCTCCAGTCGCGCCACTTCGGCTTTGTCTACGTACTTACCGATTTCGCGGCGGAACTGCTCGATCGACGTGTAAGGCCGGTATTCCTTGAACTCGCGCAGCATTCGCGGCCCCATGCCCGGGATGCTGAGAATCTCTGCATCGGTCGCGGTGTTGATGTTGATGCGATGAATCGGAGCACCGCTGGCGGTAGTGCTGCTCGTAGTCGTGGTGGCAGCAGGCGCCGTCGTCGAGGCGGTCGAAGTGGCCATTGAGGTACCGCCCGTGGCTGCCATCGCTGTGTCCTGGGCTTTTTCCGACTTTGCCGTGCACGCGACCACGGCGACGACAGCGCAACAAGCCAACGTCCTCGAGTTGAAACCAATCATGAGATTCTCCGGGTTGTGTGTCGGCGCGATTGGCGCCTGGTTCGAGCGACATCCCAACGTGCTTTAATTCTAAGCTTCGCTTTTCGTCTCGGTGCTGAGCGCGAGCGCCGGATGCTTGTAGGTGTAGATCAACCCAAGCAGCCCGAGCTGAGATAATGCGCCGGGTGCCAGTGCAGGAGTCGCACCGCGCAGAACCTTCCAAATCAGCCTGAAACCGCTCAGAGAAGGATCGCGTTCCGTCGCGAACTCCAGGTTGCCCTTGAAGTGGAAATAAAGTCCCAGCAGCCCGATCGCTACGAATAGCCACATGATCGCCTGAAAAGCGCGCAGCGTCGCCGCGCTCGGTCTGAGGTACACAGTCACCGTCGCCAGCAAACCGATCAGCAGTACGATGTGCGGAATCAATTGCGAGAAGGAATCCGCGTGTCTGAGAAGAGCGAGCTCGATCTCCAGGCCGACTATGCCGATGAACACCAGCGCGAGCACGAGCTGGCGCAGCGATACGTTCATGGGTCAGCGCCACTCGCACGCTTTGAGCCAGCGTTCTCGCTAACCGGCTCTCTCGGCGAGGGCTGTTTCCAGTGCGTTCCAGGCAAGCAGGGCGCATTTCACGCGCGCGGGGAAGCGCGCCACGCCGGAGAGAGAGCGCAGCGAGCCGAGAGTCCGCTCGTCTCCGCTGGAAACGCCGAGCATAAGATCGCGGAACTGATTTCGAATCGAATCGATCTCGTCGCGCCGCTTTCCCTTCACCAGCTGCGTCATCATGGACGCTGACGCCTGAGAGATGGAGCAGCCTCGCCCGGAGAACTTGAGATCGGACACCGCGTCACCGTCGAATGACACCTGTAATCCGATCTCGTCGCCGCAGAGAGGGTTCTTCATCTCGACGCTGGCGTCGGCCTTCTCGAGCGTGCCCTTGTTACGCGGCCTCCGGTAATGATCGAGAATCATTTCCTGGTACAGCGCCGACAACTCGGCGGACGACTCAGGTCTCGACATATGCGAAGATCTCGCGAGCCTTGATGATGCCCATGACGAGAGCGTCGATGTCGCTCTCATCGTTGTAGACGTAGAACGATGCGCGAGCGGTGGCGGGGACGTCGAGTCGCCGCATTAGAGGCTGCGCGCAATGATGTCCGGCACGAATGCAGACGCCGTCTCCGTCGAGCACCGTCGCCAGGTCATGGGGATGGACATCGTTCATTGTGAAGCTCAGGACACCACTCCGCTCCGCCGCCGGCGGTCCGTAGATGTGAAGGCCGTCGATTTCGGCGAGCCGCCGCTGCGCCGCAGACATCAGTGCCCGCTCGTGGGCGATCACGCTGTGCATCCCAATGCCGTCGAGGTAGTCCACCGCCGCTGCCAGCCCTACCGCGTTTGCGGCGTTGGGCGTGCCCGCCTCGAACTTGTGCGGCAGCACGTTCCACGTCGTGCTTTCATCGTAAACGAACTCGATCATGTCGCCGCCGGTCTGATACGGCGGCATCGCCTCCAGCATCTCGCGCTTGCCGATCAACCCGCCGATTCCCATCGGGCCGAGCATCTTGTGACCGCTGAAGGCGTAGAAATCGACCCCGAGCGAATCGAATGAAACCGGGAAATGCGGAGCGCTCTGCGCACCGTCGCAAACGAGAGTTGCGTCCGACTTCTCACGCACCAGTCTCACGATTTCATCGACCGGGTTGATGGTCCCAATGGCGTTGGAGACGTGATTGAAAGCGACAACCTTCGTTCGCTCACTGAGCAATCCACTCAGAAAATCGAGGTCGATCTTCCCATCAGGCGTCAGCTCGCAAACCCGAAATGTCGCGCCCTTTCTCATCGCCAGCACTTGCCAGGGGACGAAGTTCGCGTGGTGATCGAGCGCCGTTACCACGATCTCGTCTCCGCTCGACACGTTCTCGTAGCCCCACGATCCGGCGACCAGATTCAAGCCCTCGGTCGTCCCGCGCGTGAAGATCAGACAGTCCGAATCACGAACGCCGAGGAACTGTGCTATGCGAACCCGCGACTGGTGGTAGCACTCGGTAGCGCGCACCGACAACGAGTATGCACCGCGATGGGGATTCGCGTTGGCGGTCTCGTAAAACTCGCGGAGCGCATCGAGAACGACTTTCGGCTTCTGCGATGTCGCCGCCGAGTCGAGGTAGTGGAGTCCAGGGTTGTTGGCGAGGAGGGGGAAATCGCCGCGCACCTTCAGATCTGAATGACGCTCCGAATCCGGGAACAGCTTCAAGGGACACGCACCGTGGATGGTTCGTATTTGCCGTTGATGCGAGTACAGCGCGGCCCGACCAGGATCTGCTCACCCTCGAGACGAACCTCGAACACCGGCAGTGGGCTCGTCGCCGGTGCTTGCTTCACCTCTCCCGTTCGACAGTCGTATTGTGCGCCGTGCCAGGCGCACTGCAGGATCCCATCTGGGAATAGGTCACCAAGCGACATCGAAAAATGCTGGTGGGTGCAGATATCACTCAGCGCCGATATCTCCCCATTGAGTCGGACGAGGCAGACCGCATCACCCGCGGACCGCAGGCGTTGCAGAATCGTCCCTTCGGCGATGTCGGCCAGGGTAGCGACGACCTCGAACTCCGGGCCATCCCCAACCGGATCAAAAACCGGTCGCGAAAGTCCGGTCATTCTGGTCCTCCTTCCAACCAAACTCGGCACCAAAGACACATTTTGCGGCCGCCTAAGTGCTGACGAGACAAAGGGATAGCAATACAGCTGTTCGCTTGACTATCCCGACAGATTTGCTTTAGATTGAATCTACGAAGGGAAGTATAGAAACGCCAAGGAGTTGGAATGAGCTCGGGAATCGAAGCGCTGGTCAATCGGGAGTACGCGTACGGGTTCGTCACCGACGTTGAGACGGACACCGTTCCGCCCGGGCTCAACGAGGACATAATCCGCACCATCTCGGCGAAAAAGAACGAGCCCGAGTTCATGCTGGAGTGGCGCCTCAAGGCTTATCGGCGCTGGCTCACTATGAAGGAGCCGCACTGGGGCAACGTCAAATACCCTCCGATCGACTACAACTCGCTCGTCTACTACTCCGCTCCCAAGAGCGTCAAGCCACTGCAGAGCCTCGACGAAGTCGACCCCGAGTTGCTCGCCACCTACAAGAAGCTTGGCATCTCGCTCAACGAGCAGAAAATGCTAGCCGGTGTCGCCGTCGACGCCATCTTCGACAGCGTCTCCGTCGGCACGACGATGAAGGAGGAGCTGGGCAAGCTCGGAATCATATTCTGCTCATTCGGCGAGGCCGTTCAGAACCACCCCGAGCTGGTCGAGAAATACCTCGGCACGGTCGTCCCGCATAGCGACAACTTCTACGCCGCGCTCAACGCGGCGGTGTTCAGCGACGGCTCCTTCGCGTACGTGCCGAAGGGTGTGAAGTGCCCGATGGAGCTCTCGACCTATTTCCGCATCAATAGCCAGAACACCGGACAGTTCGAGCGCACGCTGATCATCGCCGACGAGGGCGCATCGGTGAGCTACCTCGAGGGATGCACCGCGCCCAAGCGCGACGAGAACCAGCTCCACGCGGCAGTCGTCGAGCTGATCGCGCTCGACAACGCGACGGTCAAGTACTCGACGGTGCAGAACTGGTATGCGGGCGACGCCGAGGGGAAGGGCGGCATCTACAACTTCGTCACCAAGCGCGGCAAAGCTGCCGGTGTGAACTCGAAGATTTCGTGGACGCAGGTCGAAACCGGCTCGGCGATCACCTGGAAGTATCCAAGCGTAATTCTACAGGGCGACAACTCGACCGGAGAGTTCTACTCAGTCGCCGTCGTCAACAGAAAGCAGCAGGCCGATACCGGCACCAAGATGATCCATATCGGCAAGAACACGAAGTCGACGATCGTGTCGAAAGGCATCTCCGCCGGCCAGGGAAACAACAGCTATCGCGGTCTTGTTCGGGTGCTCCCGAAGGCAGAGGGCGCACGCAACTACACGCAGTGCGACTCGATGCTGATCGGCAACAACTGCGGAGCGCATACGTTCCCGTACATCGAGGTGCAGAACAACACCGCGACGTTGGAGCACGAGGCGTCGACCTCGAAGATCGGGGAAGACCAGATCTTCTACTGCAAGCAGCGCGGGCTGAGCGCCGAGCATGCGGTGTCGATGATCGTCAGCGGGTTCTGTCGCGAGGTGTTCAAGGAGCTGCCGATGGAGTTTGCGGTGGAGGCGCAGCAGTTGCTTGGCATAACGCTGGAAGGCAGCGTCGGTTAAGATCAAAGCGCCCACACCAACGGCACATGGGAATCCGGAATCTCAGAGACAGAATACAAGCTGTCTGGCACTGGCTCCGCTCAGGACCACGAACTCCCGGATATCCATTCACCGCCAACTGGACGTTGTTCAGTCAGGCAGTCTACGCGATTCAAACAACATTCAATCACTGGTTTCGTGCTCGAAATAAATGATCTGCACGCCGGCATCGGCGATCGGGAAATACTGCGGGGCATCACGCTCAAGGTGAATGCGGGTGAGGTGCATGCCGTGATGGGCCCGAACGGCTCGGGAAAATCGACGCTGGCGCAGGTCCTCGCCGGAAATCCGTCCTACGAAGTGACCAAGGGGACAGTCCGCTACAACGGACAGGATCTGCTGGAGATGGATCCGGAAGTTCGCGCCCAGAACGGGATCTTTCTCGCCTTCCAGTATCCAGTCGAGATACCCGGCGTCTCCATTGCCTACTTCCTGCGGTCGGCGTACAACGAGATTCGCAAAGCCAACGGCCAGGAAGAAGTCGATCCGCTCGAATTTCTCGATCTCGTGCAGGACAGACTGAAGCTCGTCGATATGGACGAGTCGATGCTCAGTCGCTCGGTGAACCAGGGATTCTCGGGCGGCGAGAAGAAGCGGAACGAGATCTTTCAGATGGCGGTCCTGTCGCCGCGACTGGCAATTCTGGACGAGACCGACTCGGGTCTGGACATCGACGCGCTGCGCATCGTTGCCGAGGGTGTGAACAAGCTTCGGTCGCCGGAGAACGCTACGATCGTCGTAACGCACTACCAGCGGCTGCTGAACTACATCATCCCCGACTACGTCCACGTGCTCGCCAACGGCCGCATCGTGAAGTCGGGCGGCAAGGAACTCGCGCTCGAGCTCGAAGAAAAGGGCTACGTCTGGCTTGAAGCCGGCGAGCCGGTGCGAGCGTAGGCGGCTGCGACATGGCACAGGTGATGGAACGCCTTCAACCGTGGCTCGCTGCGCTCGAGGAGCGTCCGCGCGGCGCGGCGCGGTGGCTG
>JBKOVX010000101.1:0-8347 GCA_046724115.1 Gemmatimonadota bacterium
GGTGAGATGTCCGTAAGGCTGCAGTGCCGTGAGATCCTTTTCGTCGATGTCCAGCACGCGCGATGCAACGGAGCGCGCCGAGCGTCCGAAGACGCCGAAGTCAGCGAGCTCGGTCGTAACGTCGTGGTACGGGGCGAGTCGTGGATTGATGTATTTGCGAACCATCTCCTTCCAGCCGGCCGCCGCGGCCGCTGCTGTGTCGATCAGCAGCGAATCCTCGAGCGAGAAGATCCGAAGGTCGGCGACGATTTTTCCCTTCGGTGTCAGCGCAGCCGCGTATTGACCTTCGCCGGGCACGAGCGACGAGACATCGCTCGTCACCATCCCCGTGACAAGCTCGGCGGCCTTCGGACCGGAGATGCGGATCCGCATCCGATCGCTCCGATCGAAGAAGAGAGCGCCGTTGTAGAGAGCGGAATACTCGTTCAACTCCGACATTATCTGCAATTAAGCCAGTGCCCTTTGCGGGCGCTACTGGCCGAACGCGGCGTACGAAGCGTCGAGAAGATCGACCGGATGAATCGGTCGCGCGCCGATCTCCGCGCGAATCAAACCCGCGCCGATCTGCATCAGACAGCCGGGGTTTCCGGTCGCGACCCATGGCGCCCTCGTCGCGCGAATGTTGGCGAGCTTGGGAGCGAGCACCGCGTCCGAAGTGTCGGGCTCGATCAAATTGTAAATGCCGGCGCTCCCGCAACACTGATCCGAATCGTGCAGCGGCACCAGCTCGAGTCCCGGAATAGCGGCCAGCACCGACAGCGGCGGTTGTGTCACGCGCTGCGCGTGCTGCAGGTGACACGGCGCGTCATAAGTCACCTTGATCGGCAGCGGCCCACCCTCGCGCGGGCCGGCTTCCGCAAGCAGCTCGCTGACATCGCGTACTCGCGCGCTGAGCCTTGTGGCTCGGTCGTGCCACTCAGGATCATGCTTCAGCAGGTGGCCGTACTCTTTCATGATCGCACCGCACCCGGCCGCGTTTACGGCGATGTACTCCGCTCCCGAGCGCTCAAACGCGGCGATGTTGTCTCGCGCCAGCGAGCGCGCCGCTTCCAGCTGGCCAGCGTGGGCGTGAAGCGCGCCGCAACATTTCTGGCCCGGCGCATCCACCATCGAGTAATCGTTGACGGTGAGCACGCGCTCGGTGGCCCGATTGGTTGCAGTGAACAGGCCTTCCATCACACAGCCACGCAACATGGCCACGCTTCCGCGCTGGCCGCGGGTGACCGGCCTGTAGCCGGCGCGCTCGATCGAACGACCGGTTGATGCCAGCATCGCCATCGCGAAACCAAGCCGACCGTTGATACCCGAGAGCAGCGTTGGAATCGGAGTAGCGGCAAGCAGGCGGGAGAAGAACATCGCCGGCTTCAACAGCCATTGCCGCGCAAAAACGAACAGAATGAATCGGGCGATCATTGGAGGAGATCGGTACTCGTAGAGCGTCGCTCGCGTTGCTTCCAGCAGCTGGCCGTAGGGGACGCCGCTCGGACACACCGGCTCGCACGCCCTGCAGCCGAGGCACTGGTCGATGTGCAACTGCACGCTCGCGTCGTCCGGCCTCACCGTTCCCTCCAGTAGCGACCGCATCAGGAAGATTCGTCCGCGCGGACTGTCGTTCTCGTCCTCGAGATTGAGATACGTGGGGCACGCCTGCAAGCAGAATCCGCAATGCACGCAGGCATTGATTCCGGGCAACGCGCCGGCGAGTGGAGTGTTCGGCAGCGCGCAGCCGGGCATCGCATCATGCGGCAGCGGATCGGGATGCGCGCGCGGTGGCGGAGTAGCGGTCAAGTCAGTCGCCAAGGATGCCGGGATTGAGAACGTGGTGCGGATCGTAGGCGTTCCTGATTCCCGTCGACAATGGGTCCGACAGGACACTCGGCGAAACCTGCGACCATGCATCCGCTGGAAGTCTCTCGAAGACTACTTCGCTGAACCGGCCCTGATCGTCGCGGCCAAGAAAACGATCATCCGTTTGATCAGGTGCCCCGATCGGGCTGGTCTGAAGCGCGGTGTTATGCGGCCCGCTGTCGATGATTCTCACAATGCCGCGGCGGGGATCGATGCAGGTGCGAATGAAAGGAATGTCGTCGTGGAGCATTCTCGCGGCGTGGCCAACCACTCGCTGCGGCAAGCTGGAAAGTCTGATCGTCGAATGAGCGTCGCCATCGAGCTGGCGCACCGCGAGCCAGATCTTCGTCTCCAGCTCCACTGGTCGTGACACCTGCAAAAGCGCGCCCACCTGTGCTGTGACTGCGGCATCGTTGCCGCCAAAACGAATCAGGCAGACCGGACTCTCGCCGAGATTAGCAGCGCGTGCCGCCGAGGCGCTCAATAGCAACAGCGCGTAAGGACTGAGTGGAGACATCACGATCGCGCGCAGAATTGCGGTCACCTGCTTCTCCGGTCCGCCGAGATCGACGACGAAGGTCCGATCCACTGCCGGACGGGCGTAGAGTCGCAGCGTGACTTCGGTGATCACGCCGAGCGTTCCCCACGAGCCGGTGAGAAGCCGGGATAGATCGAAGCCGGCGACGTTCTTGACGACGCGCCCGCCGGCGCGAATCGTCTCTCCCCGGCCGTTGACGAACTCGAGACCGAGCAACAAGTCGCGCGGCTGCCCAAAGCTCGAGGCCAGCGGACCCGATGATGCGGTTGCCAGTGTTGCTCCGATCGTTCCATCGGACCATCCGTAGGGATCGAGCGGCAGCCACTGATCGCGCTGCGCGGTGACGTCGGCGATCTCAGCGAGTGTCGTCCCCGCTCGCACGGTGAGGGTAAGATCGCCCGGGACGTAACTCACCACTCCGCGCTCTTCATTCAACGAGAGAGTGTTGTTCGCGCTGACTGGACGGCCTGCATCGAGCCACGTCCCGCGACCGGCGATGCGCAGTCCGGCTTTCGCCGCGACGCTGTCGCGAATGGCGGATGCAATCCGGGCGGTGCTCACCGCGCGACCGGATGCGATGGCTCTGCCTCGAGGGGCGCAGATTCCCGCTCGCTCTTCGCGCGCCCGGGAACTCCGTGCCACTCCTTGCAGGCGTGGATGGGTACGACTTTGCCCGGGTTCGATCGGTGCTGCGGATCGAATACGCCGCGCAGCTCACACATCGCGTTGAGCGAAGCCTCCGAGAAGATGGATTCCATGTAGCCCATCTTGTCGAGTCCGACGCCGTGCTCGCCGGTGATGCTACCGCCCGCAGCGATGCAGGCTTGCATGATCTCCACCATCGCCTTGTGGACCCGCTCACTCTCGGCGGGATCGTCGGCACTGTAGGCAATGTTGGGATGGAGATTGCCATCACCGGCGTGAAATACGTTGCAGACCATCACGCCATACTTCTCACTGATGTTGTGAATAGTGGCGAGGATCTGGGGGAGCTTGGTGCGCGGGATGACTGCGTCCTGAACGATGAGGTGCGGCGCCCGACGTCCCATCGCTCCGAACGCTTTTTTTCTGCCTTGCCACAGCTTCATCCGCTCGGCGTCGTCGCGGGCGACTCGCACGTTGCGAGCACCACCGTCGATGCAGATTCGACGGACTGACTCGAGATCGGCAGTCACTCCCGCCTCGATGCCGTCGAGCTCGATGAGCAGAATCGCTTCGGCGTCTCGTGGATATCCGGCCGCGTAGATGGAATCCTCGACGACGCGAATCGTCGCGCCGTCCATGAACTCGAGCGCGGCCGGCACGATGCCCGACGCGATGATCGCCGAGGTGACCTGCGCTGCCTGGTTGACGGAGGTGAAATCGGCGAGGATAGTCCGCACCGACTGCGGCTTCGGGGTCAGCTTGACGGTGATGTCGAGGGCCAGGCCGAAGCACCCCTCGGAGCCGATGAACGCGCCGCGCAGATCGTAGCCATCTCGCTCCCCGACTTTGCTGCCAAGCTCGACGATCTCGCCGCTCGGCAGAATGACGGTCATCCCCAGCACGTGATTGAGCGTCACCCCGTACTTGAGACAGTGCGGGCCGCCGGCGTTCTCGGCGACGTTCCCGCCGATAGTGCACGCCGCCTCACTCGACGGATCCGGCGCGTACAACAATCCGTGAGGCGCGACGTACCTGTTCAGTCGCAGGTTTACGACTCCAGGTTCGACAGTAGCGCGCCGGTTCTCCGGGTCGAGAGAGATGATCTTCTTCAGGCGATGTAGCCCGACGACGACGATGTCGTCGGCGAGCGCGCCGCCCGACAATCCCGTACCGGCGCCCCGCGGCACGAACGGCAAACCCTCTTCAGCGAGAAGACGCACGACGGCAATCGCTTCGTCGCGCGTGCCCGGGAAAACTGCCAGCCGCGGTTGTCGCCGATAGCCGGGCAGCCCGTCGGAGTTGTAGACGAGCAGCTCGCTTTGACGACTGAGTACATGATTGTCGCCGACGATCGCGCCGAGGCGCTCGGTGACGGTCATGCACTGAATCTAGCTATTCGCCATCCTCAGGCGGGGCGACTACCAGACGGAGCGCGTCGCGCTCGATTCGATAATCGAGCGGTGTCGTTATCCGCTTCAACTCTCCGTCGAGACCGACGGTGGTGGTGGGACGATTGAGATCGATGCGACAGCTCTCGACGAGGAAGTCGTCGAAATCGGGCAGCTTGGATGCTTCCTTTGTGCCTTTGGCGATCGCCGCGAGAGCGAGCATGAAGAGCTGCGCCTTTTGACGTCCGCGCACGATCATGACGTGGAGTCCACGCTTCCCGTCCTTAACCCGGTTGCCGAGGGTCGGCATCTTGAGCTCCCGCTCGCCGACGCCGATGAACACGAGGGAAGAGCGGTAGGTCTTCTTTTCGCCCTCGACCTCGAGCGTGATCGTAAAACTACGAAGTTGCGTCCATGTTTTGAGGAAGGCGCCGATGCTGGCGAGGGTGTAACCCACGTGCGTCTCGAAGCGCTCGCGGTCCCGAACGTAGGTCACGTAAGCTCCGATCGAGCTCGTATTCAGGAACACGCAATCGTTGACGTAGCCGATGTCGGCGCGAGTGACGATTCCTTCGCCAGCGGCAACGAGCGCAGCTTTGCCGAGGTCGGTCGGGATGTTGTGATCCCTGGCGAAATGGTTGAGCGTGCCACCCGGGAGGATGGCTAGCTCGACGTCTTTCTTCGCGACCAGGGCGGTAGCGGTTGCGATGGTGCCGTCGCCGCCGGCGACGAGAATCCGCTTTGCCCCGGCGTCGATCGCCTGCTTGAGACAGGATTCGAGCTGCGTGGGATCCACCTCGTCGAGGTCGAACCCGACTTTCTCCAACGCTTCGCGGGCCGCGTTGGCGTTGCCGCACTTGGCGTTGAGGTAGGCTTTGAGGTCAGTGCGGGGGGAGGCTTGAGTCGCCATGAGGGCGAGGGACGAGGGGCGAGGGGCGAGGGGATATGAACCACCTATACAAGAAAGACGCCGACTCGAGTTGGCCGGCGTCTTTTCGTTTCTTAAAGTTTGTAGTCCCTCTTCCCTCGTCCCTCGCCCCTCGCCCCTCTCTAGCTCCAGAACCCAGCCAGCGCCGAGCCGTCCGGAGACTCGCGCAGTTTCTCGAAGGCGCGCTCTCTGATCTGACGGATTCTCTCGCGAGTGACGCCCATCAGCGCGCCGATCTTCTCCAGCGTCATCGCGTCAGAGCCCTGCTCGAGACCGTAGTAGAGGTGGAGGATCTTGCGCTCGCGGGGGGTGAGGTACTTCCGGAAGACGCGGTCGATGAACTCGCGCATCAAATGGAAATCGGTCACGTCCTCGATCTCACCGCCATCTACACCGGCGAAGCGCTCGCCGAGTGTACATGCCTCGCGGTCGGAACGATCGATCGGAGCGTCGAGGGAGATTTCCGTCGCCGACATCTGCTTTGCCGAGCGAACGGCGTCGGGGGTCTCTTCGAGGAGACGGCCGATCTCGTTGTCTGTGGGGTCGCGCTTGAGAACCTGGGAGAGAACCGTCTGAGCGCGGGCGAGCTTGATCAACTGCGAATTCTGATTGAGCGGGATTCTCACGCTCCGGGTCTGCTCGGCGAGGGCCTTCAATACTGCCTGTCTAACCCACCACACCGCGTAACTAATGAACTTGACCCCCTGATCCGGATCGAACTTTCGCACTGCTTTGAGGAGACCTTCGTTGCCAATCGCCACCAGCTCACCGAGGTCGAGTCCGTGTCCCTGGTATTTCTTTACGTACGAGATGACGAATCGGAGATTGGCGGTGACCAGCCGCTCTGCTGCTTTTTCGTCTCCAGCCTGCGCGCGACGCGCAAGTCGACGCTCTTCTTCAGCGTCGGTAATGAGCGGGAGTTTTTGTATGTCCTGGAGGTACTGGTCGAAAGCGGTGGAGGGAGAGGAACGGAAAAAACCTTTGGATCTACTTTCGCCAGTCGTCTGCATAAGCCCCTTGGTAGAGACACTATGGACGGGCGTGCCTGGGTGGCGCGCCCGGTTTTTTCTGGACGCGCACGTTAACTAGAGGCGCACTCAACCGTCAACAGCCACGTTTCATGCCACTAAGCGGTCGGTGGATCTTTGGGCTTCGTTCGGGTTGTGGCCATCACGATAGCAATTCCGATCAGGATTATGCAGCCGACGATCACCCACGTCTGTGATATGCCGACCAGAATCGCAGCGATCGCCAAGCCGATGATCAGAACGATGAATCCGATCAGGTAAGTGCTGAACGAGGACATTTCAGTTCCTGGTTTGGATTTTCGTGGCAGGAATCGAGCAATTGTAAGGCCATTTAGAGGCTGCTAGCTGCGAGCCAACAGATCATTCCGAGCTGCGATCTTAGTCCGAAATACGAACTAGTTGCGAAGTCCGAGCTGACTGCAAAGCGATTGCGAGCCTGGTCCGAACAATCGCGAACTGCAATGGCGCCTCGTTCGGATCTCGTAGCTAGCTCGCACCTCGGACTTAGATCGCAGTTCGGACTGATCCGTTAGTCCGCAGCTCGCAGTCTATCGCTTGGCCAACCCGTCCCATCTCGTGGGTGCCATCGAGTCGTTAGGGACCGCTTCGACTTCTCGGGCGACGAGGGTCGCGCTTCCCCAGTGGCGGCCAAAGCGCGCTGCTTCCTTGCAGTCGGGGTTCCAGATGTCGAGCGTCGCGCCGAGCACGTTGCCGCCGGTGTCGTCGACCAGGTAGCGACCGAGGTACTCGTTGCCGAGGAAGACCTCGACGTAGCGCGAGAGGGGGAAGATGCGAGGATCTGCGGCGACGATGCCGTGCCGGGTCTGGCGCCCCCGACGCGTCTCACCCTGAACGCAGTACTGGGTGAGCGAGACCGGAATGGTAATGCCGTCCTGAGCGCGGGCGAACTTCGACGGGATGAGAGGAATGATTCCCTTCTTCATCTTGATCGCCTCGTGCGCGGTCGCGCGTACGATCGTCGCCGGAATCGCCTCGACGCCGTTGGCGATCGGCTTCGTCACCGCCGTGGTCACCCTTGCTACCCTGGCGGCGTTCGCCGGCAGCGACTTCGCCATGCTGGCGACGGTTTCCTTGAGCGGACTGCCCAGCATTCCAGCTTCTTCGTGGATGCCCTCGATGTCGGCGAGCAATTCGGGCTCGAGCTGCGGGCCCTTGGACGGCGGGATGTCTATCCCGGCTTCGACCGGGGACAGCGACGGAAGCGCTATGGCACCAGTCGCAATCAGCGCGACAGCCAGGGAGACTGCCAGCGCAGTGCGCAGGAATTCGGCGCGGGGGCGCGACGAATCGTTAGCGGCCTTCAGTGCAAAGGTTCGCCGAGAGATTCTGCCGATTTTCATGCAAGCACCTCCCGTAGTTGATCGTCACTGACTGCAACCGTCCAACCCTCATCTGATCCTGCCATCGCCCCGATTCTGGCTGGCAGGGCGAACCTGGTCTTGCCCGACTTGCCTTTCTTATCCGACCTCATCGCCTCCAGCACCGCGTTCTTGTCGAAAGGTCGCGGCAGATCGGTTGGGAGCCCGGCCGAGTGGAGCGCTCTAGATATAGACTCCGCGGTTCCGGTTTCGGCCACACCGATCCTTTCGGCGAGCTGCCCCTCCAAGGCCATCCCGATCGCAACGGCCTCCCCATGGAGCAGGGAATAGCCGCTGACTAGCTCGACGGCGTGGCCAATCGTATGGCCAAAATTGAGAGTTTTTCGAAGGCCTTCCTCCCGCTCATCACGTGAGACAATCTCGGCCTTGATCTCAATGCTACGGACGATGACGGCGAGCATACTGTCACTCGTCGGACCGCCCTTGTCCAGCAGCAACTTCTGAACGCTGCCGGCGACCTCAAGAAAATAAGCGTCGTCGGCGATTACGCCATGCTTGACAATCTCTGCAAATCCCGCACGCATTTCCCTAAACGGAAGTGTAGCAAGGACTTGCGGGTCTACAATGACCGC
>JBKOVX010000130.1:0-5048 GCA_046724115.1 Gemmatimonadota bacterium
CGGTAGCGTCAACTTCTCGGAGCGAACCACGCGATCAGAATCAGCCTCGACAATTTCAGCTTTCCCATCGATCACCAGCCGCAGGGCGCGGCGAAGTGGCACCATTGTCAAAGGTTCAAACGAAGCATTCAGTGCCAGACAACCAACGATCAAGCACGCCTCCTGGACTAGCTCACCAAATATACAACTAGTACATCAGTACCACTTCTCTATGCGACGATCTGCTATGGGGCATCGTTACCCTCTAGTCTGATTAACGGCCACTTACGACTACCGGCTTGGGGCTTTGGGCGGAGCGGCTGGGGGTTTCGGGCGAAAGCGAGACGCTTTTGAACTCCGCCCGCTGCCCCTAGCCGCTCCGCTCAACGCTCCTAGCCGGTAGTCGTATGTGGCCGTTACCCCGACTCGAACAAACTCAGATAGCAGACGCGGACATGTCTCCAACCGGCTCCCTCGCCACCTTGCTGCGGCTCGCATGTGCCGACTTGCGTGGGGGCACCGGCGTCAACCAACCGTACCGATCCTCCAGCTGGCCCGTCGCGAGTCCCATGTACTCGCGCTGGATGGCCATCGTGATTACTCCTGGCTTGCCGGTGCCGATCGGGATGCGGTCGACGGAACGAATCGGAGTTATCTCCGCCGCGGTTCCGGTAAAGAACAGCTCGTCGGCGATGTAAAGCATCTCGCGCGGAAGCGACTGCTCGACGATTTCCAGATCCATGTCGCGCGCGATTCGAATCACCGAGTCGCGAGTGATTCCGTGCAGAATACCCGCGCTGATCGTCGATGTGAACAGCTTACCATCGCGGACGAGGAAGAGGTTCTCACCGCTTCCCTCCGACACCAGTCCAAAGGAATCGAGCATGATTCCTTCGACATAGTTGTCGACCCGGGCCTGCATTTTCGAGAGCTGCCCGCCGAGATAGTTTCCGCCAGCCTTGGCCATCGTTGGAATGGTGTCCGGGGCCGGGCGTCTCCAGCTCGATACGCAGACGTCGGCGCCGTTCTTCAGCGCATCGGCGCCGAGATACGTGCCCCACGTCCACGGAATGATGAAGACTTCCAGCGGAGTGTCGTGCGGAAGCACACCCATCTGCTCACCGGTCCGGATAGCGACCGGCCGCAGGTAACAGTGTGGTAGCTCGTTTTCAGCGACTGTTTCGACTGCGGCCCTCGAAAGCTCCTCGATCGAGTATTTGAGCGGCATGCGGTAGATTCGCGCGGAATCCGCAAACCGCCGCATGTGGTCGCCGAGTCGGAAGACGGCCGGCCCGCCGGGTGTCTCGTAGCAGCGAATGCCCTCGAAGACACTCGAACCGTAGTGGACGACGTGACTCATCACATGGATAGTCGCGTCTTCCCAATCCACGAACTTACCGTCGCGCCAGATACGGTGGTGGTTATCTACCGCCATTTTGCAGGCTACCGTCGAAGAGGAGACGAAAAATACGCAATCGACGTGCTAACTCGCTACTGAGTGACGCCGGACGACCAGGCAGAAAGAGCGGCACCAGCCCCCTTTAATCGCTCTATCAGAGAGGCATTCGACGCTTTGCTACGACCGTTCTCGACGAGAACGTTTCCGCGGACCGCGACCAGCTCGGCTGAACGTCCGGGCAGCGCGAAGACAGCAGTGGAGTAAGGATCCCCGACTGGGGTGGTGCGAGCGATGTCGATTCGGAAGGCCGCGAGGTCGGCGTCCTTCCCCACTTCGAGCGATCCGATGCGGTCATCGATTCCGAGAGCGCGTGCCCCACCGATCGTGGCAAGCTCGAGCGCCTGATGCGCCCCGAACGCGTCGTGCTTTCGGGCGACTCCTCGATGAACGAGCACGGCGAGACGTGCCTCGTCGAGAATGTCCATGCGATTGTTGCTGGCGACTGAGTCCGACCCGATCCCGACCGGAATCCCTGTGGCGAGGAGCGGCAGGAGGGGGGCGACCCCGTGCCCGAACTTCGCGTTCGATGCAGGGCAGTGTGCGACCGAGCATCCATGCCGGGCGATCGTTGTGATGTCGGCGTCATCGACGCGTACACAGTGGATGAGCAGCGCACCCGTCTGAAGAACGTCGTGCTTCTCCAGCAACGCGATGGGCGATCTCGCGCGCTTCGTCACCTCGATCCCGCGCCGACGCCAACGTTCGGCGAAATCGCCGGTGCCCTTCGTTACGATTTCCTCCTCCGCGGCGCTCTCGGCGATGTGCATCGCCAGCGGCAGCTTGCGCTCCCGAGCCAGCTTGGCGACGGCGGCGTACAACGGATCAGAGACTGTGTACGGCGCGTGTGGTGAGACGCCGAGCGATACCAGATCGGTTTGCTGCGGGCCGAGCTCGGCGAGCTGATTCTTCAACGTCTCGATTGCCGCGCCGCAGCTGGAAGGATCGGGACCGAAAGTCTCCTGGTACATGATCCCGCGCACGCCCAGTTCGCACATGGCGGTCAGGGCTACAGTGCTCGAGCAGGTGTCAGCGTAAGAGGTGATCCCCGCCTCGAGCCCTTCCAGAATTCCGAACTTCGCTGAATCGAGCAACATCGACGGATCGAGGATTTCGTTGCGGCTCTGACGCAGCTTGTCGATCCAGGCGCTGAAATCGAGGTCCTCGAGGAAGCCGCGCATTGCGGTCAGCTCGAGGTGGGTGTGGGTGTTGACGAGGCCCGGCATCAGGATCGATTCGCCGAGCTCATAGTCTTTCCCCGTCGGAGCGCCGGAACGCGGGCCGACGTAGGTGATTTTTCCGTCGCTCTCGACGACGGTTCCGTTCTCGATCGGCGGCCGGGTGATTGGCAGCACCCAACGCGCGTGGTAGCGCATCAGCGCGGGATCGGAGTCGGCGGTCGAGCCGGCGACGGAATGGTGTCCCGCCGGACGGTATCGCGTCTGACGGTATCGCGACGTGGAACGCGGCGGATCGACGTGTCGATTGTCGTCGGACGTCGCACCAGCGAATCGCGGCGTGTCGATGTGTCGAACACCGTCGGAACCCGGCGCTGCTGCTGCTGTTGTCCGCGCGAAGGAACCGGCTCATAACCCGGTTGAATCGGGGGCGGTGTAACATTGATCGACTGTCCACCGCTCGGCGATGGCGGCAGCGTGCTGAATGTGTCCGGCACTGGATACGCACCGCCCGGGTTCGTGTAAGGACCGTGCTTGTCGCAATCGCGCGTCGGCTCGGTCCCCGAGATGTAGAACTCGGTAGTGACCAGATTTCGCGGGCAGTACTGCGTCGCCAGCAGTCCACTGCTGATGTCGATTTCTCGCGTCACGATGGATGTCGGCCGCGGCCAGTCCGGCGGCGCAGGCTTCCGACGGTAGACATCGGTCATGAATGCGGTCCACGCTGGCGCCGCGAGCACGCCGCCCTGGGCGTTGTCCTTGATCTTCGACGGCCGATCGAGCCCGTACCAGACGCCGGCGATCAGATCCGCCGTGTAGCCGACGAACCAGACGTTGGTACCGTCGTTGGTGGTTCCCGTTTTTCCACCGGCGGGATAATGAAACCCGGATTCCCAGACTCCGGCTCCGGTTCCCCGACGAATCACGTCCTTCATCATGTCGACCATGATCCACGCTTCTTCGGGCGACATCACCTGGGAGCGCGTCGGCGTGGGCTGCCAGAGAACCTCTCCCTTCTGATTCTCGACCCTGAGAATCGCGTTCGGCGTCGCTCGCACCCCGAGATTGGCAAACGCAGTGTACGCCGAGATCAGCTCGATCGGATAGACCTCGGCGGCGCCGATGTGGATGGATGGATACGGGGGAATGGGAGTGGTAATGCCGAAATTCCGCGCCTCGTTTACAACGGTCTGCTCGCCGAGCTCCATCCCGAGCCGGACGGTGGAAACGTTGCGGGAGAGATAGAGTGATTGGCGGAGCGGAATCTCGCCGAGGAATTTCAGGTCGTAGTTCTGGGGCGCCCACTCGGGCTGTCCGGGCACCTGCAGCACGAGCGGACTGTCGTTGACGATGTACGAGGGCGGCCGGCCGTTTTGAACCGCGGCGGAATACACGATCGGCTTGAAGGTAGAGCCTGGCTGACGCATTGCCTGCACGGAGCGATTGAATTTCGAGTCGTCGAAATCGCGGCCACCGATCATGGCGCGGACGGCACCCGTGCGAGGATCCATCGCCAGAAATGCGCTCTGCAGGTAGGGCGACGTGCCGCTCCCCTCGTCGCCCTCGCGGTGCGCCATGTAGTGCTCGTAGGTCTCGTGCTGATACGGGCCGAAGCGTCCGCCCTCGATCGCCTTTGCCTGGCGCTCGAGCGCGCGCTCGGCGGCGCCTTGCATGTCGAGGTCGAGCGTGGTGAAGACCTTGAGACCTTGCTCGTACAGCTGCTTGCCGAACTGCGCGTCGAGCTGCTGACGCACCCACTCGACGAAATAAGGCGCCGTCTCACCCGCGCCGACGTTCTTGTTGGCGAGCTGGAGCGGGTACGCCTTGGCTCTGCTCGCATCGGCATCGGTGATGTAGCCGTTCTGGCGCATCAGCTCGATGACAGTGTTGCGGCGCTGGATGGCGCGCTCGGGGAAACGGACCGGATTGTAGCGAGCGGGAGCCTTCGGAAGGGCGGCGAGCGTCGCCGCTTCAGCGAGGTTCAGGTCGCGAACGGATTTCCCGAAGTAGCGCTGGGATGCTGTCTCGACGCCGTAAGCGCCGTGACCGAGGTCGATCTGATTGAGATACAGCTCGAGGATTTTCTTCTTGTCGTACTTCGCCTCGATCGCGCGCGCGACCTTGGCTTCCTTCATCTTGCGTATGGGGCTTTTCTCTCGCGAGATCTTCTCGGGGAATACGTTGCGCGCGAGCTGCATCGTTATCGTCGAGAATCCCTGCGAGTAGCCGTGGATCGGGGAGCGGAGGACGACGCTGGCGGCGCGATGCCAGTCGATGCCCGCATGGCTATAGAAGCGCTTGTCCTCGGTGCTGACGAACGCGTCCTGCACGATTTTCGGGATCTCGTCGATTTTGACGAGCGTTCGCTTCTCCAGACCTAGCTCGGCGATGAATCGTCCGTCGATGGCGTAGAGCTTCGACGTCTGGTGCGGCTG
>JBKOVX010000376.1:0-2066 GCA_046724115.1 Gemmatimonadota bacterium
CTCGGCGGCCGTGCCGCGATCGATGGCGTAGGTCTCCGCCGACATCGCTGCTGCACGGGCTTCAGCGCTGTCGCGTTTGAAGAGGTCCTCTCCCCAGAAGATGGCGAGTGACGTCGGGATGGAATTGGTCCCCCAGCGGTAGTCCCACGTGCGCAGCGCGGCGATCGGACCGGCGAGGCTCACCTTCAGCGGATCGGACGCCGGAAGATTGTCGTAGGACTTGAGCAGTCCCGGAATCATCCGCGCGAAGGACGGCAGCCAGCTGTCGTACGCAGCGGAGATCAACGACGCGATCGTGAAATCTTTTTTGTCCGGAAGAACTCTCAGGGCGTGGCGCCCGCGGGATGACTCCTCTTTGCTAAGCTCCACGTAGACGGGAAAATCCGAACGCTTCGGGCTGTATGCCCCGGCCGCGGACCACGGCCAGTTGTTGCTGTTGAAGACCCAGCCATTCGGCGGGTTGATCGCATTCGGAGATTCGTCGACCGACAGCACGCCCTTCCACTCGGTGCGCGGATCGCTGCCGTCGACCGGTTTGGTCCAGTCGAAGGACGTGTCGCGTCTCGGAATGAAATTGGAATGGAAGTACGCAATGTTCCCATCGGCGTCGGCATACGTGGTGTTGTTCGACGAGTTCGTGTGCAGCTCAAGCGTCTGTCGGAACGATTTGAGATTCCGCGCCTTCATTCGGGTGAAGGATTGGATGAGCGCGTCCATCGGCTTTTGCATCAGTCTCACGGCCACCCATTTTGGTTTCTGCTCGCGCACGATTGGGCCGTGATGGGTGCGCAGGATCGTAAAACTCTTCTGCGACATTCCCTGCGGAGTCCTGTAGCGAACGACGGCTTTCTCCTCCGCCACCGGTCGCTCCGCGGCGCCGTAGCGATAAAAGAAGCGGTCACCGCGCTTCGTTACGGTCTCGAGATACTCGTCGATGTTGTCGGCGCCGGTGGACGAGTGCATCCAGCCGGCGCGGTCGTTGAAGCCCTGATAGACGAAGAATTGTCCCCACGTCACTGCACCGTAGTCGTTCAAGCCCTCCTGACTCGTCACCTGCACCTCGGCGCGGAAGAAAAACGACGTATGCGGATTGATGAGAAGGAGCGCGTGATGCGAGAGCGTGTTTGACGGCGCGATCGCGGCGCCATTCGAGCCGCGGTCGGGGTCGGGGTCGGGGTCGGGGTCGGATTCAATCGTGTCTGCGGAGCGTATGAGGGAGGACGGGCGAGGGGCGAGGGACGAGATTTGCGATCGCCCTCCGTAAGAGGCGGCGAGCTGCGCTAGGTTCACCGACTCGATGTCGGGGCCGATGCTGCCATCGCTGAAGGCGAGCGGCATCCACGGCTCGAAGCGCGCGATGACCTTTGGCTTCACCTCAGGGTGCTTATACAGGTAGTAATTCAATCCGTCGGCCCACGCATTCATCACCGTTTGAAGCCAGCGCGGGCTGCGCGAGTAAATCGCCTTCAGTGAATCCGGATTGTTGATCAGCCGCATCCTCAAGTCGCGATAAATCGCGCCTTCTCCCTCCGACTCGGCGGCGCGTCCCAGGGCATTGAAGTAGTTGGTCTCGACGCGATTGAAGTCGTCCTCCGCCTGGGCGTAGAGGAGACCGAACACCGCGTCGGCGTCCGTCTTCCCGGAGATGTGCGGAATTCCCCAGTCGTCTCGAGTGATCGTGACGTTCTGCGCTTCGCGCGACCAGCGAGCGAGATCAGTGCGTGAAGGGGTGGGGGATTGCGCGGCGGCAGTCGAAGCGAGTGCGGCGCAGAGGAGAACGAGCTTGCTGAAAGATTTGGTCATTAGCGAAGTGAGGGGAGAAGGACCGAGGGCCGAGGACCAAGTGCATTGATAATCGCGGACTAATCGAGAATCGAGGACAACCGAGGACGTCGTGGATGGTCTTCGGTCCTCGATTAGTCCGCGTTCATAGATGCCGTTAGTCCTCGGGCCTCGGTCCTCGGTCCTGGGCTGCGAAGACTTGCATGCGCTCAAATCAATACATCCCGCCGATCACTGAAAAGGGCGAACCGGACGACCCAGCCCCCCACGGGCATGGCTCAGAC
>JBKOVX010000066.1:0-5799 GCA_046724115.1 Gemmatimonadota bacterium
ACAGCAGCGTCCTGCACCAGCGCGTGCGTGCCGACGACCAGAACCGGCTCGCTTTCGGCGAGTTTCCTGGCAGCTGTCTTCCGCTCTCGCGCGCCGAGGCTTCCCGTCACCAGCACCGGCTCGATTCCAAGTGGCTGCAGCAGCCTCGTGAAGGTCCGGGCGTGCTGCTCGGCAAGGAGCTCGGTCGGCGCCATGATTGCCGCCTGATAACCGTTCTCCATCGCCATCAGTGCCGCAAAGAGAGCGACGATGGTCTTGCCGCTGCCGACATCGCCCTGGAGCAGGCGATGCATTTTCCGATCGCTCGACATATCGGCGACGATCTCACGCACTGCCACCGTCTGAGCATTGGTGAGCGTGAAGGGGAGCGCATTCTTCAGCGCTGTCGTAAGCTGTCGCTTGTTTTGAAAGGCAATTCCGCTGCGTCGCTCCCGTTTCAGCGCATTCGCGCGACGGTGAAGGATGTGAACAAAGAGCAGCTCCTCGAACGCGAGCCTGGCGCGGCCGCGCATCCCTTCAGCGATGGTTTCTGGGCGATGAACCATCCTCACGGCTTCACGCAGCGTCGGCACGTCTGCGGCGCGGAGAACGTCCGTGGGCAGGTATTCGTTGAGCAGTGGCAGCAGCGAATCGAGATGGGTGTCGATGATTCCGCGAATGACCTTGAACGACAACCCCTCGGTCGCGGGATAGACGGCCAACACCTTCCCGCCTTTGACGTCAGTCTCATCCTTGCCAAGCTGGATGAACTCGCGTGGCTGAAGCTGTCTGCCGTGAAAAAAGCGCACCGAGCCGGTGAGCAGCATCATGTCGCCCTTCTCGATGCTTCGATCAAGGAAAGGCTGGCCGGGCCACGAGGCCTCGATCATGCCGCTCTCATCCTGCAAAACCGCCTGGAAGATTCTGAGACCTTTCCGGGTAGGGATTATTCCCTTGGAGATCACCTTGCCGATGATCGTCCCATCCATTCCCGGTTCGAGCGATGCGATCGGGCTGATCGTGCTCGCATCCTCGTAACGGTGCGGGATGTGGAACAGCAGATCGCGCGCGGTGACGATCCCCAGGCGGCGGAGCATCTCGGCGCGAGCGGGTCCCACGCCCTTGAGATAGTTCACAGGCATGTCGAGGCGGACCTTGCCGCTGCGCGCTTCCGTCGCCACCGCCATCTACTGTTCCAAAACCTCTTTCGCAAAAATCTTCGGATCGAACTGCTCGAGGTCGGTCGCCTTCTCACCGATGCCGATGAATTTCACGGGCACGTTGAGTGCTTCGTGAACGGCGAGCACGATGCCGCCCTTCGCGGTGCCGTCGATCTTGGTGACGACGAGGCCGGTGATCGGAATCGCCTCGGCAAAGGTTTTTGCCTGTGCGACGGCGTTCTGGCCGATGGTGCCGTCCAGAACCAGCAGCGTTTCGTGCGGCGCCCCGGGAAGGCGCTTGCCGATCACCCGATTGATTTTCTTCATCTCGTCCATCAGCGATCCACTCGTGTGAAGCCGGCCGGCGGTGTCGACGATGACGACATCCTTCGCCCGATTGATGCCGGCATCGACGGCGTCGAACGCGACTGCGGCGGGATCGGAGCCCGCCGTTCCGCCGACGAAATCCGCTCCCGTGCGCTGGGCCCATGTACGCAGCTGATCAATCGCGCCAGCTCGGAACGTGTCCCCGGCGCCGATAAGCACCGACATCTTATTCTCTTTCAGGAAGGCGGAGAGCTTCCCGATGAACGTTGTTTTTCCGGCGCCGTTGACCCCGACGACGAGGATCACGGTCGGGCCAGATTCGGCGCGGATCATTCGAGGATCGCTGTCGCCCAAGGCGAGAGAATTCTCGATACCCTTCTCCAACGCGTCCAGGAATTGGTCCTGCGTCTTGATGAAGCCTCGGCGTGCCTGACCCTCTATCTCGGCGACGAGCCGCATCGTTGTCGTCACTCCGAAATCGGCCTCGAGCAGCACCTCCTCGAGCTTCTCCAGCGAGCCCTGGATCGCGCCAGATCGAACAATCGCTCCGACGTCGGTGAGGGCAACGTCCTTTATCTTCGTCCACAGCGAGCGAGTCGGGACATCACCCGCCCGTCGAAGTATTCTGCTTGGCATTTATTTGGTGAGTCAGGAGAATTGCAAGTGCGTGCTGCGGACTGATGCGGACTTCGGATTTCGGGCCAGGTGCGAAGTTCGCATCACTCCGCAGTCAAAACAAAAAAACCCGGACGCTAGGCGTCCGGGTTCAAGATAATCCTGTTGGGCTGTCGGTGTCTTACTCGGCGATGTTCGCCAGATGCGCGTCGTTGAGGCTCGCGAGCGTCTGATTTCTCATCTTCTGGAACAGCGAGCGCTCGTCGGCAGGAATCGGCTCGCCGCTCCGGCTCTGTAGCGCCAGCTTGGGGTCGCGCGCGACGCCGTTGACGCGAATCTCGAAGTGGAGATGCGGTCCGGTCGCCCATCCCGTCATCCCGACGTACCCGATGGTGCTCCCCATCGCGACGCGTGATCCAGGGCGAATTCCAGTCGCAAACCCACGCATGTGGCCATAGCGGCTCACCATGCCGTTGCGGTGCCTGATGTCGATCATGTTGCCGTAACCGCCCTTCCTGCCGGCAAAGATCACGACGCCATCGCCGATTGCCCGAACGGGGGTTCCCTCGGCGGCCGCGTAATCCGTTCCGGTGTGATTACGCCATTCGCCGAAGATCGGGTGCTTGCGGGCGCCGAAGACACTGCTGATGCGACGGAAAACCAAAGGAGCACGAAGGAACGCGGCGCGAAGAGACATCCCGCTCGCGTCATAGTACTGGCCAGTGCTCGAACCCGGCGTATCGAAGTGAATCGCCTCGAGCGGGTTTCTTGAATTCGAGAGCGCCAGACGCGCGCCAAGAATCTTGTTGACGATGATCGCGCCGTTCGGCTTCTGGAGCCGCTCGACGAGCAGGTGGAACTTGTCGCCGTCGTGGAGGTCGCGACTCATGTCGACCTTGTACTCGAAGATATCGGCCAGAGACCACGTCAGCTGATGGCGAGCCGAGGGCGGCAGGACACCTGCGGCGCTCTCGTTCAACGCGTTATAGAGATTGGAGGTGATCACGCCACCGATGGCGAGCGTGTCGACCAGTTCCTTGTTGGAGGCTTCGACTACGAGCGGTGAAAGGAGAAAGTCTGCCGGCTCCAGGCCCGGTCGTGAAACGACGACGGGCTCCATTGCAAAAACCTGCTTCCTTTCCAGGGTGGGTGTAAACCAAATGGCGACCGCTGCCAGGGTCGCCACGATTGCATAGCTAATCGGCCGAATTCTTTGCCGCATCAGTCCATCTGTCTCCGAATGAATGTCGGGATCTCCATATCACTCAGATCCTGCTCAGGAGACGACCGATCACGCTCTGGAGTCACAGGTGGATTGCTGGTCGGAGTGTTCCTTCTCGGGACCTCTCCGAGCGGGTTTCTCGTCGCGCCGTTTCCTCGCGGCGGACGGAGAGGAATCACCGGCGCGCCGCGGACGATAGGCGACGGCGTCGTGATGAGGTTGCTTGGCTGCGGCGTCACGGCCGCCTGGGGCCGGTCGAAGCCGGTGGCGATCACGGTCACCCGAATCTCGCCCTGCATTGCTGGCTCGTGGACCGCGCCGAAAATGATTTCTGCCTCTTCCCCGACGGCGTCGTGGATGATCTCATTGATCTGATGGACTTCGCCGAGGGTGAGGTCGGCGCCCCCCGTGATGTTCACGAGGACGCCGGTGGCGCCGGAGACCGACACGTTGTCGAGGAGCGGGCTGGCGATCGCCTGCTGGGCGGCCTCAATGGCGCGATTCTCACCACGGCCGATGCCGGTACCCATCAAGGCCGATCCACCTTCCTGCATGACGGTGCGGACGTCAGCAAAGTCGACGTTCACGAGTCCGGTGACGCTGATCAGCGAGGAAATACCCTGAGTCGCGTGAAGGAGCACTTCGTCTGCCTTCTTGAGCGCGTCCTGGAACGGGATTCCTTTGCCGACGACTGCCAGCAGTCTCTCGTTCGGGACGACGATCATGGTGTCGACGTTCTTGCGCATCTCGGCGATGCCGAGCTCGGCCTGACGCATGCGCTTGCGGCCCTCGAAGAGGAAGGGCTTGGTCACGATGCCGACGGTGAGGGCGCCTGCTTCGCGAGCGAGCTCGCAGAGGACCGGAGCCGCGCCCGTGCCGGTGCCACCACCCATGCCGCAGGTCACGAAAACCAGGTCGGCGTTGTGCATGGCGCGGGCGACTTCTTCTCTGCTCTCGTCGATCGCCTGCTTCCCGATTTCTGGGCGGGCACCCGCTCCGAGACCTCGGGTTAGCTTCTTACCTATCTGGATTTTGACGTCAGATTTCGAGTTCAGGAGAGCCTGGGCATCGGTGTTAACCGAGATGAACTCGACCCCTTCGAGGTGCTCTTCGATCATCCGATTGACGGCGTTTCCGCCCCCGCCACCCACGCCCACAACCTTCATGCGGGCGTTCTGTGACTGGCTCTCCTCGAATTCAAATATCATCGGGTCGGAAACTCCGGAACGGACGGGATTTGTGGAAAAAATCTCGGGCTAGTATAAGACCGTTAGTCGATTAGTACCATAGCCAAAGACGAACGGGGGTCAAAAAAAGTACAACCGCTGTCAAGCGAGTTATCCACACAGGATTATTGCCCCGCACGTTTATGATTTTTTCATAGCGCGGGACGTGAACGCGAGTCATTGGCATCTCTGCTCGCGGTCGGCGAGGGTGTCCTCTTCGGCGGCCGCTCGCTTACACCCCGTCGCGCTGGACGTCGGCGCGGGGCGCCGCGCGCGCAAGCGCGCGAGCGGTTGGTCCTACGCGAAAGGAATCTTCGAGGTCCGAGTCGTCGAGCCCGCCGTTTTGAAATCTGGTGGGAAGGAGGGCGAGGGCGTCCTCGGAAGCAGCGTCTCGCGTAGCAAGAGACTCGCGCTCTTATTACCCGCCGAAATCTTGAACTACGAACGCGCGAGGCTCGCAGCGTGTAAGCGAGTAGCTGCTGAAGAGGATGCCCTCGCCCTACTGACCGGCGATAATCTCAGAATCGCAACGAAAACGCGACGCGACGAGCGGCTAGAAGAAATCCTCGAGCCAGGTCTTGATCCGCTTGGTGAAGCGGTCACCAGCTCCCGCGAGTGCCTTGTGCCGTCCGCTCGGCGCAAAGCCGGCGGCCGACCTGTGCGCTCCGTAGAGGGCCAGTCCGACGACCGTCGAGAATCGTGGAGCGTCTACGGAATCGCTGAGACCGCCAAGGTTTTCCGACGGCGATCCGATCCTCACCCCGGTTCCAAAGACATCCGCTGCGAGCTCGCCAACGCCTTGCATTGCGGCGGCGCCGCCGGTGATCACCACTCCGCCGTTCAGTCGCTGGGCGAACCCGGCGCGCTGGATCTCGGCGAGGACGAGGTTGAAGATTTCGTCCATCCGCTGGTGGATGATGTGCGCCAGAACTTCGCGCGGCAGCTGACGCTCGCCTTGCGCGACCGTGCTCGGCAGCTGAATGACGTCGCCTGGGTTCACGAGAGGCTCGTACGCGCAGCCGTATCGTTCCTTCAAGCGCTCGGCATCGGCCTGGGTGACCCCGATTCCCTGAACGATGTCGCTGGTGACGTTGTTGCCGCCGTAGTTGACGGTGCCTAGGTAGCGGATCTTGCCCTCGTGAAAGACGGCGATGTCCGTAGTTCCAGCGCCCATCTCTACCAGTGCGACGCCCAGCTCCTTCTCGTCTTCTGTCAGAACGCTGAGCGCGCTGGCCAGCGGCTCGAGAACCAGCTCGCGCACGTGATAGCC
>JBKOVX010000232.1:0-2359 GCA_046724115.1 Gemmatimonadota bacterium
GGACAGCCCCTCCGTTCCGCGAGAACGCTTGCTGAGCGGCTCGTTGAAGCCATCCATGTAGGTGACGAGCTCTTCGACGGTTGAATTCTCGGTCCCCACCTCACCGATCTCGCCGCCGATGGAGATGTTCACGCCTTCAGGCTGGAGCTCTCTCACCGTCAGCGCCAGCTCGACCGCCTGCTCGTAATTGTTCCGCTGCTGCTCCTGAAGAGTGGCCTTGGAAAGATCGACCAGGGTCGATGTATCGACATCGATGTTGTAGAAACCGGCGGCGATCGCTTCGCGCGCCAGCTGCTTGACGCCATTCACCTCAGTGACGGGATCGACAACGAACTTCTTGGCGTTCACCTGAAAGTGATCGCCTTGAATGAAGATCGGGCCGCGGAACCCTTCACGTAGCGCAGCGGCGAGCATCACCGCCACATACTCGGCAGGTCGCTGGTCGGTGTAAGCGATCTCCGAACGCGCGATTTCCATGATGAGCGCGCCGACCTTGAGCTTGACCGCGGCGCGGTAGGCGGCGCGGGCAGTGTCATAGGCCATGCCGCGAATGTTCATCGCCGGTACGGTGAAACCCCCGCACTCTCCGCGTCCACGCGCAAGGTAGAGATCGTGAATTGAGGCCGGCTGCACGCCAACCGCCTGTCCGATTTCCCAGATCAGCCAGCGGGCGTCCTCACGGTCGTCGGGGTCACCGAAGACAGCGGTGTTAACCAGTTTGTCCATCGCCGGGGAGGCGATAGCGGATTCGTCGTGGACCGTCACGCGTCCATCGAGGACGGTCACTGCTTTTTTGAATGGATTAGCGAACATGTTAGTGGGAAACTAAGCGGGTTAGGGGCGAGGGACGAGGGGCGAGGGCCGAGGGAGCGCGCCACCGAGGGCCGAGGACTAACGGCATTGATAATCGCGGACTAATCGAGGAGTGCGGACCACTGCGGACGGTCCTCGATAGTTCTCGATCCGCAATTAGTCCGCGTTCATAGATGCCGTTAGTCCCCGGCCCTCGGTCATAAAGCCGTAACGCTTCGAGCTGCGGTACACTCGCTCTTCCCTCCTCCACTCAGACAGTCCAGCGCGGATCGGCTTTCGGCAGTGATTCCCATTCTTTCTTTGCCGCGTCCGCTCCCGGCCGTCCGAGTTGGGCGTAAGCGAACTGCTTGCCGAGCTCGACGCCAGGCTGGTCGAATGCATCGATGCCATAGAGCTGACCGACGTATGCCGTCGCAAGCTCGAGAAGCATCATCAACTCTCCGACATGGCCCGCATCGACGCGATCCAGATGAATGGTCATGTTCGGCCGTCCCCGCCTGGCCAGCGCTCCGGCCGTCGCGCGCTGCTCGACGTCGATCAGCTCGGCCAGCGAATGACCGGTGAGGTAGCCCAGCTCTTTGACATCGGGAAATCCGTCGGGGATCTTGAGATCGGTTGAGCGCTCCTTCACAGCGACGAAGGTCACGGTCTTGTTGGCGGGACCCTCCATGAATAGCTGCACTTGCGCGTGTTGATCGGTTGCGCCGAGAGCCGCCAGCGGAGTGGACCCGACAGACGTGCCGTCAGTTTTTTTCTTGCCCAGACTTTCCGCCCACAGCTGAACGAACCACGCCGCGAAATCGCGCAGCGGGTCCGAGTAGGGCATGAACACCGCGATCGTCTTGCGCAGCTGCGTATCTGCAATCCACTGGAGCATGGCGTAGACGCCGGCGGGATTGGTCGGCAGATCTTCAACATCACAGCGCTTCGCCATATCCGCCGCGCCCGCGAGAAGAGATTTCACATCGATTCCGATCAGCGCCGCTGGCAGCGTCCCCACTGGCGTCAAAACGCTGAAGCGGCCGCCAATATTGGGCGGGATGTCCAGAGCCGGTACCTCGAGCCGCTGCGCAAGCGGCCGCAGCGCTCCCTGTTTCGGGTCGGTCACGAACACCATCTGCTTGCTGACGTCGAGCTTTGCGGCTGTGATGCGATCGTGGACGATGAGGAACTGCGCCATCGTTTCTGCTGTCCCGCCGGACTTCGACGTGACGATGAAGAGAGCGCGCTCGAGTCTCAGTCGTGCGAGAAGCGGTGCGATCGTTTCCGGATCGACGTTGTCGAGAACGTGCAGTCGCGGAAATCCGCCACGCGCCTTGTCGTCGAGCATGTTCCACGCGCTGGGGCGAAGCGCGGTGCGCAGGGCAATCGGTCCGAGCGCGGAGCCGCCAATTCCCAGTATCACAACGTCGTCGAACCTGCCACGCGCGCCGGCCGCAAACCGCTCCACCTGGGAGTGCAGCTCCTTGTCGCCGCCGAGATCGACGAATCCCACGCTTCCCGAAGCGCGCAGTTTGTCGAAACCGCGTTTTGCCCGTGCGAAATC
>JBKOVX010000298.1:0-1569 GCA_046724115.1 Gemmatimonadota bacterium
GACTTCCAGGGGCCGATGCGCTCTGATCACGGCCGCATGATCTGGGGCGAGACCGGCCAACCCGGCTACGGACTCTACGACCGCGCACTCGGCGCTATGTATCTGCACGGACTGTGGGAGGGAATCGGTGGCGGCTAACGCGGAGAGACCTGTCGAGGCGAACCGGATCGGGGTCGCGGGTTCTATCGAGCCGGAGCGTCCATCGTCATATCGGTGGACGATCTGCGCGCTGCTGTTCGTGGCGACGACGATCAATTACATCGACCGCCAGGTGCTGGGCATTCTCGCGCCGACACTCCAGCGCGCACTCAACTGGACTGAAGCTGATTACGGCGACATCGTCTCGTGGTTCAGTTTCGCCTACGCGTTCGGATTCCTCGCCGCCGGGCGCGTCATCGATTTGATCGGAGTTCGGCGCGGACTCGGATCGGCCGTAGTAGCGTGGAGCGCGGCTGCAATCGGCCACGCCTTTGCGAAGACCGTCGCAGGATTCTCGCTCGCCCGCGCGCTGCTCGGCGTCAGCGAGTCGGCGATCTTTCCAGGATCGATCAAGGCGGTCGCGGAGTGGTTCCCACAGAAGGAGCGGGCGCTGGCGACGGGAATCTTCAATGCTGGCACCAACACTGGAGCCATTCTCACTCCGTTGGTGGTTCCGTGGATCGCTCTGAAATGGGGATGGCAATGGGCGTTCATTGCCACCGGTGCACTCGGTCTGTTATGGCTTGCCGTGTGGATTCCGCTTTATCGCGATGTCGGCGGCGGGGTAAGCGCGGTTGCCAATCCGTCGGTGAAATGGACGCGTCTCTTCACTTATCGACAGACGTGGGCGTTCGTCGTCGGAAAGTTGCTGGCCGATCCGGTGTGGTGGTTCTACCTATACTGGCTGCCGAAATTCCTGGACGCGAAATACGGCGTGAAGCTCGCGCAGGTCGCCGCGCCGATAATCGTCGTGTATCTGATCGCCGATGCAGGGTCCGTCGGAGGTGGCTGGATCTCGAGTGCGTTGATCAAGCGTGGCTGGACGGTGAACCGCGCGCGCAAGACGACGATGCTGGCGATGGCGCTGCTCATTGTGCCGACGACGCTGGCTGGTCGCGCGCCGACCATGTGGACGGCGGTGTTGATCGTCGCCGTCGCTGCGGCGGCGCATCAGGCGTGGTCGGCGAACGTGTATACGCTCGCCAGCGACATGTTTCCGAAGTTCGCTGTCGGATCAGTCGTCGGAATTGGCGCGTTCGCAGGAGCTATGGGCGGCGTCCTGTTCCAGCGTATCACCGGACGCGTTCTTCAGGCGAACGGTAGTGATTACACGCCGATCTTCGTGGTTTGCGGGCTTGCATATGTAATGGCGTGGGCGATTATACAGTTACTAGCGCCCCGCCTGGAGCCAGCCCGCCTCGGAGCCGAGCAGCCATGATCATTATCCGTGCGATCGCCCTCGTTTTCGCGATCATCGCCATCGTGTTCACGGTGCGTGCGCGCACCACAGCGGCCCCCAGAGACTCAGGTCAAGTCGCGACAGGTAGCACACTGGACACGAGTTCGCTTGCTGAAAACACACTCACAACC
>JBKOVX010000311.1:0-1876 GCA_046724115.1 Gemmatimonadota bacterium
ACTGATTTCATTCGCGTGAAAAACCAGGCGTTGGCGGCGTATCAGCAGAGTCACGCGCGTGCGGCGGGTCTGGCCGCGGACGCTTTCGTTCGCGCCGCATTCGACAGCACAGCGCCCTTCTCGCGGCCGGCTGCGGGAACGCTGGCAACCATTGGCGCTCTCACGCGCGACGATGTCGTGAACTGGCATCGGACGATGTACGCGCCGTCCGCGTCCACTCTTCTCCTCGTCGGCGATATCACCCCTGCCGAGGCGCGAAGCGTCGCCGAGCAAGCGTTCGGAAGTTGGACGGCCACCCGTCCGGCGATGGGGCCCGTCGCAAATCCGATCCGCCAGGGCACAGGGACGCGAGTGATTCTGGTGGATCGACCAGGTTCGGTTCAGTCGTCGATTGCTCTAGGACAGGCGGGATTCCAGGCGACCGATGCGGATTACATCCCAATGCTCGGCCTCAATCACGTGCTGGGCGGCGCCGTCAGCTCACGTCTCAACAACAATCTGCGCGAGAAGCACGGGTACACATACGGAATCTTCAGCTTTCTGGATTTGAGACCGGGGGCCGGCACGTTCCAGATGTCGTCGGAAGTTCGTACCAACGCCACCGACTCAGCACTGGTGGAAGCAATCGCCGAGTATCGTCGCCTGGTGACGGAACCGGTTCCCGCGGCGGAGCTGCAGGCGGGGCTGAACAATCTCGTCTCGGGATTTCCGAACGCCGTGCAGAGTGTCCAGGGGCTCAGCGCTCGACTTCAGAGTCTGATCATCTGGGGGCTGCCGATGGATTTTTACACGACATATCGCGAGCGTTTGTCGGCGGTGACGCCTGCGGATGTTCAGCGCGTAGCGGCGGCAAAGCTCACGCCCAACAATTTCATCGTCGTAGTGGCGGGAGATCTTTCCAAGATCGAGGGGCCGATTCGGGCCAGAAATCTTGGGACGGTGGAGGTTTGGGATTCGAGCGGGAACAAGGTTCGGTAGAGGGGGACGAGGGAAGGGGGAAGGGGGAAAGGGGGAAAGGCTGGCGCGAAGCGCTGACACCCCGCTTCCCCCTTCCCGCTTCCCCCTTCCCGCTTCCCCCTTCCCCCTTCCCCCTTTTCTCACCCTTAGGTTTCAGGCTCATGAAAGCGGTCATCATTACGCGGCCGGGTGGGCCCGAGGTGCTAGAGATTCAGGAGCGGCTGAAGCCTGAGCCTGGGGTCGGACAGATTCGGGTGCGCGTGTGCGCGTCCGCGCTCAATCGTGCGGACCTATTGCAGCGCGAGGGGAATTACCCCGTTCCAGCGGGGTATCCGGCAGACATTGCGGGGATGGAGTACGTCGGCGAGGTGGATGCGCTCGGAGACGGCGCCATTCTCTGGAAGACTGGCGATCGCGTCATGGGGATCATCGGCGGGGCGGGGCACGCCGAGTACCTCTGCGTGCACGAGCGCGAAGCGATACCTGTTCCCCGCGAGATGTCGTGGGAGGATGCGGCGGCGATTCCGGAGGCGTTCCTCACCGCTTACGACGCGCTGTTCAATCGGCTCGATTTGCGGACGGGTGAGACCTTGCTCATTCACGCGATTGCGAGCGGAGTCGGAACGGCGGGACTTCAGATCGGGCAGATCGCTGGCGCGAAAGTCATTGGTACCTCGCGCTCCCCGGACAAACTCGAGCGTGCGAAGCAACTCGGTCTCGATCTGGCAATCGATGCGTCGCGTGGAGACTGGGCGGCGCAGGTTGAGTCGGCGATCGGCGGTCAGCGTGTAAATGCAGTGCTGGATCTCGTTGGCGGCAACTATCTCGAGGGGAATCTGCGCGTCCTCGCACTGCTGGGTCGGATCGTGGTGGTGGGGCTCACGGCGGGAGCAACCGCGCCGTTCAACATGGGAGTGCT
>JBKOVX010000177.1:0-7843 GCA_046724115.1 Gemmatimonadota bacterium
CAACGACACCAAAATCTCAATAAGACTAATGCTTGCCAAAGCCGGCGACGACACCGCGGCAATCAGGGAGCTCGAGAGCGTTCTCGTCACAGCGCCCAATCACGATGTGGCAGTGGTGGAGCTGGTCGGGCCCTATCGCCGCACCGGTCGGTCGCGCAGCGCGCTGCCGCGCATCGTCGCACTCATTCGCCGCGACGTCTACCACTTCGCGGCACTGATCGCATTGGGCGAGATCCTGATCGACCTGGCGCGGGAGAGCGACGCGCTAAGGGCGTTCGAGCGAGTGCTGCGCTTCGACCCGAATCATTCCGAGGCGCTCCGCTACCGCCGGCTGCTTCTGCGAGGGCGCATCTGATGGCAATCGAAGGTCCGCTGCGCGAGCTCGGCATCCACGACGTCTTCCAGCTGCTCGACCTGAGCCGGAAGACGGGCGTCTTGCGCGTCCATTCGCCGGAGAGAAACAACGAGGGGAGTGTCTACTTCGATGCCGGCACCATCGTCGCCGCGACGATGAAGAGCAATCCTCACCTGCTGGGGACGATTCTCGAGCGGTCCGGAAAGGCGACGGCGGCCGACCTCGCGCGCGCTACCGCCATGCAACGAGCGGGCGACAAGAGAAGGGTCGGCGAGATACTCGTCGCCCACGGAATCGTCACCCCGCGTGACATCGACCGCTTCATGCGTCAGCAGATCGAGACGGTGGTGTTCGACCTGATGTCGTGGTCGGAGGGATTCTTCTCTTTCACAGAGGAGCCACCGCGTCCGATTCGAAAGGACATCGCGGTACGCGTCAGCACCGAATCGCTGCTCATGGAGGGTGCGCGTCGCATCGACGAATGGTCGCGCATGGCCGACAAGATTCCCGATGCGCGCGTCACGCCGCGGCTCGCCCCGCTCGACGACGGCCCGGAGTCGTTCATCGACCTGCTCCCGCGCGAGTGGGAAGTTTTGTCGATCATCGACGGGGAAAGGAATCTGCACGAGATCGCCAAGAGACTCGTACTACCAGAATTCGAGGTCGCGAAGATCATCTACGGAATGTTGAGCACCGGGCTGATCGAGATCGCGCCGCAGGAACATGACGCCGCTAATGTCTGAGGCCGCGCGCACGTTGTTCGCTACGGCGATCGGCGAGGCCGAGCAGACGGCGTTGCTGCTCGACACGTCGGGGGCGCCTCTGGCAGGGAGCTACATCGACCAGAATGGTCGCGACATCTCCGGCGAAATCGGCGCCGCGCTCAGCGGCGTCAGCAGGGAAGTGTCGCGATCGATGCGACTGTTGTCGATCGGCAATTGGACGGCGGTCGTCGTCGAGACAGATGCTGCAACCATTGCGCTCGCGCCCGCAGCCGAGGATTCCGTAGTGCTGCTCGCATCGTCATCTGCAGTGCCGTTGGGACTCGTGCGTCGAGTCCTGGCCCGCTCTGTCGCACTCGCGATCACCTGGATGCGGGGGCGCGCATGAAATCCGTCGGTCAGGTAGTAGCGAAGTTGTCGCACGTTCCCGGAGTGGTGGCGGCGATGGTCGTCGGAGCCAACGACGGCCTCATTGTCGAGACGAGCGCGATGATGGGGGCCACAGACGGAGTGGGCGACCCGCGAAAGCACACGGCCGCGCTGGCCGCCTATCTTTACTCGAAGGTGACTCGCGCGTCGCAGGCGGCGCGTCTCGGCAATCCCGCGTTCATGCGACTCGAGGCGGAGAAGGGTCACATCTGCGTCGTGGGAGCGCGCGACGTCGTGCTCGTCGCAATCGTCACTCCAGACGCCAATCTCGGCCGGGTCAGACTCGACATGATGACGGCAGCGAGGGGAGAATAATGAGGGATCCCACAGTAGCCGAAGCCTGGGTCGCCGGTCCGCTCAGACGGCTAATGGAAGACGCGCGCCTGATTTCCGGCGTGCTTCTGTATCCATCGGGCCGTGCTGTTGGCCAGTTCGGTTTCTCGAATGCCGCCGACGTGATGTCGATCTGCGCCCTGACGTCGGCCATCAACGCCTCGTCTCGCGAGCTCGGACGTCAGCTCGATGGCAAGCCTTTCCAAGAGCTTCACCACGCCGGGGCGGAGCGCCAGGTATTCATGGCGCGCGCGTCAGCCGGCGCCCAGGAATTCCTGTTTGTCGGCGTCTTCGACCGTGAGAGCTCGCTCGGCGTCGTCGAGATCTACTTCGCCGAATTCCAGAAAGCTTTGGAGAAGCTGCGCCCAGAGCAGCCGGCGGCGGCAAAAATCAGCCCGCCCCGCGATTTCGAAGGTGAGCTGAATCGCAGCCTCGATGCCCTCTTTGGCCCAATAGGAAAAAAGTAGAATGTCCGTCGTCAACTACGGCACGCGCGAAATCACGTGCAAGATCGTCTACTACGGCCCGGGAAGATCGGGGAAGACGACGAATCTGCAGCACGTCTATTCAAAGCTGCCGGATGAGCGAAAGGGCAAGATGGTCTCGCTGGCGACCGAGACCGATCGGACGCTGTTCTTCGACTTCCTGCCCCTCGATCTGGGAACGATCTCCGGATTCGCGACGCGCTTTCAGCTCTACACGGTTCCGGGGCAGGTTTACTATGCCGCCACCCGCAAGCTGGTGCTTCAGGGCGTAGACGGGGTGGTGTTCGTCGCCGACAGCCAGTCGCGGCAGCTGGCAGAGAACATCGAGAGCTTGCAGGACCTGCACGCGAATCTCGCCGACGAAGGACTCGATCCCCGTACGATCCCGCTGGTGATGCAGTACAACAAGCGCGATCTCCCCGCTGGTGAGATCGACGCCATAGACGATCTGGACGAGACGCTCAATTTCCGCGGTGTCCCGCATTACCCGGCTTCGGCGATCAGCGGCAAGGGCGTGTTCGAGACGCTGCGCAGCATCTCTACACTGGTGTTATCGCGGCTCAGTGCGCCGGCGACTAAAGGCTGAGCGTGGCCAAAGAGAAAGAGCAGCAAGCGGAAGAAGAGGGCGGCGAGTTCGCCGAATTTCTTGCGGACGTCAGCAAGGAGATCGCGCAGCGCGTCGAATCGCTCGACCCGCGAGCGACGCCCAAGGCCGTGGACAAGAAAAAAACGCCCATCGCCCCCGGGACGGGTGTGATCGTCGAGTGGCCGAATGTCGCCGAAAGGATGATCGAGGAGATGCGCTAAAATGGCTATCAAGGGTAGCCTCAAGGAAGCCAGCCTCCCCGACGTCCTTCAGCTGCTCTCGATGGGCAAGAAGACGGGCTGCCTTGGCCTGTCCTTTCACGACAGCTTCGGTTCCATCTACTTCGACAACGGACGAATCTGCCACGCCGCGATCGTGAACAGGCCGCTCGACACGGAGAACTCCGTCTATACGCTGTTCACCTGGACGAGCGGCACGTTCAACTTCGAGCAAGGCGTCGAACCGGAGGATGGAGCGGAGCGCGTCTCGGTCGACCCGCAGTCGCTGCTGCTCGAAGGCGCGCGGCGCGTCGACGAGTGGTCGCTCATCGAAAAGAAGATTCCCAGCTTCGACGTCGTCTTCAGCCTCGATCGGCCGCGGCTGATGATGATTCGCGACCCCCTGTCGCAGGAGCAGGAAGCATTGCTGCCCCTCATCGACGGCCACCGCGACATCAACGGCTTGATTCGCGACTCGGGACTCGGCGAATTCGAGGTGGGCAAGGCGTTGTACGGACTGCTCAACGCGAACTTCCTGCTTCCGGTTGGACGCAAGCGGACTACGCCGACGCTGCCGCGCAATGCGAGCCCGTTGGAGAGACGTGAGCTGGCCAGCGCTCTCTATCGCGCGGGCATGCACGACGAGGCGCTGCGCGAGTTCCGGGCGCTGGTAGAAGAGGCCGCCGATCCGGTCGCTTCGTTCCACGTCGGGCTCATCGCGCTGCGACAGAAGGAATGGTCGGCCGCGGTGAACGCATTCATGACGGCAGCGCCAAACGCTCCGAACAAGACCACTCTGCTGCACAACCTTGCCCTCGCTTACGAGCAACTTGGCCAGCTCGAGAAGGCGAGGCTGGTGATCGAGCGGGCCCTCACCTCCGGTGGCAGCACCGATCCGCTGATCCAGCTCGAAGGCGCGATCATCGCGCTGAGGCTGGCGGATTATCAAACCGCCAAGGTTCGCCTGAGCGAAGCCCGCAGTCTGTGGACGTCGACGGCCCCGCCAGCAGTCTGGTTCCATTATGCGGCGCAGGTAGCCGCGCTCACTGACGATCCGGATCGCGAGATGCTCCTGCTTTCCGCGGCGGCGGAAGCGCATCCGGAATCACCAGTGGTGCTCAACAACCTCGCAGCGGCCTATCTGAAGCGCGAGGATTTCGCGAACGCGCGCGACGCCGCCGAGAAAGGGCTGGCGATCGCGCCGGAGTTACCGCAGCTGCGCCGCAACCTGTCCGCCGCGCTCGAGGGCGTAGCGCACGCGGATCGTGCCAGTGGCGAGCCATCGCGTCGTTCCTGAGCGAATCCTGACGTGATTCTGGGCGACGACGCCGGATTCCGCATGCTCACCGAGAAGATCACCCGCGATCGCGGATTCCGGTGCGCGAGCTACAAGGACAAGTGTCTGCGACGACGCATCGCCGTTCGCATGCGCGCCAAGGGGACCGCCAACACCCACGAGTACGCGGGCATCCTCGACACCGATCCACGCGAGTACGACCGCCTGATCCGCTCGCTGACGGTGAATGTGACGAAGTTCTTCCGGAACTGGGACGCATACTCCGTGATCGAGAAAAAAGTCATTCCTTCTCTGTGGGAGCGCGGCGACGATCAGCTCCGCGTCTGGAGCGCGGGATGCGCGTCCGGCGAGGAGCCGTATTCCGTCGGCATCCTGATGCATAAACACGCGCTGGCAACGAGAACCGAATCTCGCCTGGACGCCGTCTCGATACTCGGAACCGATATCGATGCCGAGTGTCTCGCCGAAGCGGAGCGCGCGTTCTACGCGGAATCGTCGCTCTCTGAAACCCCGGCCGGATTGCGCGATCGATACTTCCCGCAGGTCGCCGGACTGCACACCATGGTTCCCGAGGTGCGTCGGCTGGTGAGATTCGAGTCGAGCGACTTGCTTGGCAACCGGCTCCCGGTAGAAGACGTTCACCTGCTGCTCTGCCGGAACGTCATTATCTACTTTGAGCGCGAGGCGCAGGACTCGCTGTTCCTCGAAATGCATCGGGCGCTGGCGCCTGGCGGATATCTGGTGTTGGGAAAAGTCGAAACCCTTCTCGGCGAGGCGCGAAATCTTTTCGCGCCGGTCAACTCGCGCGAGCGGATCTTCCGCAAGAACTGACTTGATAATGACCGCCGCGAACGAGAGTCGCACGACCGTGCTGGTCGTCGACGACAGCGCTTTCATGCGAAAGCTCATCGCCGAGCTCGTCGAGTCGAGTGGGGGCTTCCGTGTGATCGGCACTGCGGGCGATGGTGTTGAAGCGCTGCAGCGGATCCGCGTTCTCAAGCCGGACATTGTGACTCTCGACATTGAGATGCCGCGCCTAAACGGCTTGCAGGCGCTCGAGCAGATCATGGCCGAGATGCCTCGTCCAGTGGTGATGCTGAGCGCGGCCGGCTCCGAGCTCGGGAACGAGATGACCCTGCGAGCGCTCGAGCGCGGCGCGCTGGAGTTCGTGCGAAAGCCGTCGGGGCCGGTTAGCATCGATCTGTCGTCGGTGCGCGAACAGCTGATATCGGCACTCGAGGCAGCGCGCGCTGTCAACATGAAGGGCATTCGCGCGCCGACGCCGGCTGCGGCCGCGCATTCTGAGCCCGCTCCCGCGAAATCGCCTGACGCCGCGACCAGAGTGGTGGCGATTGCTTCTTCCACGGGCGGCCCTCGCGCGCTGGCGGACATAATTCCGCGGCTGCCCCAAGATCTCGGGGCCGCGGTCGTGATCGTCCAGCACATGCCACGGGAGTTCACCAGGCTCCTGGCCCAGCGCCTGGACTCGATGAGTCCGCTTTGGGTAGCGGAAGCGATCGACGGGAAGTTGCTGCGCGAGAATCGCGTCTATGTCGCGCCCGGTGGATACCACATGACACTGAATGGCGAAGCCGGCAACGCGTCGATCCGCCTCGACAATAGCACCGCACCGATGTGGGGTGTGAGGCCCGCTGCTGATCCGCTCTTCTTTTCGGTTGCCGACACTTTCGGAGGTTCCGCAGTCGGAGTCGTGCTCACGGGAATGGGCAGGGATGGCGCGGAAGGGCTGAAGCGAATCACTGATGGCGGTGGCACCGCGATCGTTCAGGATCGCGACAGCTCGATCATTTACGGAATGCCGCAGGCAGCGCTGGCAGCTGCCGGCACCGCGAAAGTGGCAACGGTTGATCGGATTGCGCAGCTCATCACCCGGCTGTGCTTGGACAGGACGAAAGGAATCGGCGCTTCACATCGAATCAATGACTGAGGGATATAGCGAAGATGCGTAGAGTGCTCGTGACGGGTGCCGCGGGGTTCATCGGCAGCAACTTTGTCCAATTCTGGGTGGAGCATCATCCGGGCGACAAGATCATCGGGCTGGACGCTCTGACGTACGCGGGCAACCTGGCGAGCCTGGAGCCGGTGGCGCACCACAAGCAATTCGGGTTTGTGAAGGGCGACATCCGCGATGGCGATGCGGTGCGCGACATCATCAAGCGCGAAGGCATCGACACCATCGTGCACTTCGCTGCCGAGTCGCACGTGGATCGATCCATTCACGGGCCGGATCCTTTCATCGATACCAATGTCCGAGGAACCCACGAGCTGCTGAAAGCCGCGCGCGCGGTGTGGACCGAGGATTGGTCGGGCGGAGCGCGCCGTTTCCATCACATCTCGACGGACGAGGTGTACGGGAATCTCCATCCAACCGCGGCTCCGTTCACCGAGGACACGGCGTATGCGCCGAATTCCCCGTACGCGGCGAGCAAGGCGGGATCGGATCATCTGGTGCGTGCCTACCATCACACATACGGCTTGCCAGTTACCACCACGAACTGCTCCAACAACTACGGCCCTTATCACTTTCCGGAGAAGCTTATCCCGCTTGCAATCGTGAACGCGCTCGATGGCAAGCCGATTCCCGTCTACGGTGATGGGCTGCAGATCCGCGACTGGCTTTACGTGCGCGATCACTGCCGCGGCATCGAGCGAGTGCTGGAAAAAGGGAGGGTAGGTGAGACCTACAACCTCGGCGGCAACGCGGAGCGCAAGAATCTGGATGTCGTGAAATCGATTTGCGCGCACATCAACAAGATTCTTGGCGCGGACGAAAAAACTCGCGAGCGCTTTCCGAAGTGCCCGGCGGCGCTTGGCGGCGACACGGCCGAGCTCATCAAGTTCGTCAAGGATCGGCCCGGCCATGATCGCCGCTACGCGATCGACCCGATGAAGGCAACGCTCGAAACCGGCTACGGTCCGTCCGAATCGTTCGAGACCGGATTGCTGAAGACCGTCAAATGGTACATCGCGAATGAGGCATGGTGGCGCGCCGTAATGGACGGCAGCTATCGAGATTGGGTGGAACTCAACTATGCCGCGCCGAAAAAGGGGAAATAGCTGCGGACTGCGGACTGATGCGGATTGAGGCGCGCGGACCAACTAATCAATCCGGAGTGCGGACTAATTGAGGATTCCGGACCTACTGCGGAGCGCGGACGACTGCGGAGTGCGTTTTCCGCGCCTTCGCTAGGTCCGAAATAATTCCGCAGTAGTCCGCACTTCGCAACAAGTACGCACTCCACACTTAGTCCTAAGTCCCCACTTATTTGTTAGTCCGCACGCATCAATCCGCACAGTCCTCGCTCCGCAGTCCTCAGGTGTTGGGTTGACAGGCATTTCCGCGAGCCCTACACTACCTCGCTTATGGCCAAAATTGATATCGCGAATGGGCCGCGAA
>JBKOVX010000216.1:0-3214 GCA_046724115.1 Gemmatimonadota bacterium
TCGGTTCGCTCCCGCGCCCGTTGGCTCGGTGACATGGCCTCCGCCAACGCGGTTGCAAATCCGCCAACGTCGCCCGCCTCGACCAGCCACGCACTCGATTCGTCGACTACCTGAGGAACGCCGCCAACTCGGCTGGCAACCACCGGAACGTCGGCCGCCATCGCTTCGAGCAAGACCATCGGAGTCCCTTCCGTTCTCGAGCTAAGGAGGAAGGCATCGAATGCGGAGAAGAGCTGGCCGGCATCCGGTATCGCGCCTGTCCAGACTACACGATTCTCGATGCCAAGCGATTCGGAAAGCGCCCGAAGATCCGCAACGTCCCTTCCCTCGCCTACCATCACCAGACGAGCGTCGGCGCGCCCGAGGCGAGCAAACGCTTCCAGCGCGATGTCCGGACCTTTCTCTGTCGATAGCCGCCCCACCCACCCGATCACCGGACCATCTGCGACGCCGAGGATCTGACGAGCGCGCTGGCGCGGCATCCTCTGACCGGGAGCAAAGGCGTTCGGGATCATATGAATTCGCTCCATCGGAATCCCCGAAGACTGCAGTCTTCGTTGTATGTCGGCCGAGACAGCGATTACGGCGTCAAACTTCTGCAGCGCCCGTCTCTGTAACCACTGGTAGACGCGTCCACGCCAATCAGTTTCGATGAATCCGTGACAGGTACTGACGACGGCGCTCCCTTCGCTGCGTGCAAGTCCCCCATCGACAAAGTCCGAGCGATAACCGTGTGTGTGCACGATTTCCGGGCGAAAAGTGCGGCATATCGCCTGGATTGCGTGCCGCTCCCGGCGATATTCGCGAGAGCCGACCGAGACCTGAAGCGCCTCCACACCGTCTCGCTGCAGTGCGCTGACGAATGGATGGACGCCGTTGCGCTGCGATACGACGGCGGCGACGCGAACCGAGTGCCCGTGATTGGCCTGGCCGGCGGCGAGCGCTCGTACCACACTCTCCAGGCCACCGTGCGGTGCCGGCGCGGTGACGTGCAGGATCGAGAAGCTCACGCGGAAGTCAGTTTGTTGCGAATCGTCGTAATCGCGAGTTCGGCGAGGACAGCTGGGGAGTAACGCGCGACGTTGCGAATCGCGTACGAATAAACCCTGCGCCGCTGTTGAGCAACTGAGAGCGCGACCGCACTCCGGTATTCCTGTTCGGACATTCCCGTGAGCGGCTCGTCGCTGACTTTCATCGCCCCACCGACTGGTACCGGACGATACGAATCGTCGATGCGAACGGTCGTCACCTTGACGTCCTGCGGGCCCTCCCTGGAGAGTCGGCAACGCAGCACCCCTCCGGTGCGCAGTGCCTCATCCCAAACCATGTCGCTGACGAAATTGCCGAGGCTGTAGCAGATGACACCGCTGCCATAACGCTCGATTGGACGTAAGACGTGGGGATGGTGTCCAACGACTACGCTGGCGCCTGCATCGACTATGCGTCGCGCGTCCGCAATTTCCTTGACCGAAGGTGAGCCGAGGAACTCCTCTCCCCAGTGCAGTGACACAATGACAGCATCCGTCTCTCTTCTGAGTCGCCGTACATCATTGGCGGCGGCATCGGCGTCACCCTCGGCATACTGCGGCTCGCTGGGATCGTACTGACGCGGTCGCCACGAGTAGCCGAGCAATCCGACTCGTAGCCCGCTTCGAGTGGTTTGAGTTACGGGCGCCGCGCACCAGCCGTCGCTGCCTCGAAGACCGAGACACGAGATTCCGGCGCTTTGCAGCGCTCGCACCGTCGAATCGAATGCCGATTTGCCGTGCTGCATGGCGTGATTGTTGGCAACGCTGAGCGCGGTGAATCCGCAGCGCTTGAGGTTGGCGGCGTACTCCGGATCACCACGCATTTGGTCGCCACGGTAGCGGCTGACTCCAGGAGGCGCGGGAGCCAGCAGACACTCGAGGTTTCCGACCGCGATTTCTGCGTGCTCGATCAGTGGCGCGACCGCCGCGAAGGCGCCGTTCGCGTCCCTAGGGTATCGACTGTGAAAACCGAAGCCGACTGAGGTCGCCGAATCTCCGAGCATGATGTCGCCAACGGCGACAAGGCCGTTCACCAGCGATTCGTCTTTCATTACCTCGAGCCGAAATAGTGACCCCCGAAAATCTCCGCCGTATCGTCGGCGCGTCGAGTGGTCGCGACTACTTCGCTTACTTGTGCCAGATGGTCAGATCGTCGATGTCGATCGTGAAGTCGCAGCCCGAGTACCAGCTGACGACCGTTCCGGGGAACTGAACCATGGAGATTCCGATCGGGCTGTGATCGTAATGGTATGAGCTGTTGTCGAGAACCTTCACGCCATCGATCCAGATCTGTTCATATCCACCGTTACCAGTGACGATGTGCAGAGTGTACTCGTGCCAGTTCCCATCGTTGGTGGTGCTGAAGCGCAGCGTCTTGTTGACGTTCGACAGGAACGGATTCGGCATCTGGCTGCTCGAGTTGTCGTGCGTCGTGAACTCGTTGCCGGCATTGGGTAGCGCGGATGCCGGGCCGCCATCGAGGTGGCCGACTCCCATTGTATAGCGGGGGTTCGGATCGGCTCTCCAGGCCATGAACCACTTCATGCCGGAGTCACCACGTTCGTTGCAGGTCGGGTCAGCTCCCCGCGAAAGACGATAAAAGAACCGGAAATAGATGTCCGTGGTGGTGCTGAAGTTCTTCTCGAAAAGGTTGTCGTAGGATGCGTCCGAGTAGGCGAAGCGAACCGCCTGGCCGCTGCGCCCAGTGGTGACGCGTATGTCACCGCGAGTTGCGTAGTCGGCGGTCATCGCTGCTACCGTGGACTTGTCGAAATTGTCTTCCCACAGCGTTACATCACTGGCACCCGGCTCAGGCGCGGTGACATCCGGATGCGAGGGTGCGGTGCTCGAAGAACCACTCGAGCATGTGCACGCAACGAGACTCAGGGCTGCAACTGTAAATACGCGGCCGATCCAGTTCGACATACCGCAACTCCGTATGCTGACACGTGTTGATAATGGCGCTCAGCAGTGAGACGAGCGCGCTATGAGCTTGTCACGTTAAGACCCATCGATAAACCCGGCGAGGTCAGGCAATCTGTGTTCCACATCATCTTCGCGATTATTCATGAGCCGAGATTTCGGCGATGCTCAATCAAGCTAGCACGGTATTCGCATGGGCGAAACATGCGCGTATTTCTGAGCGCGATATGCTTCACGTTAGAACAACGCTGTCTTTAATGATG
>JBKOVX010000362.1:0-4722 GCA_046724115.1 Gemmatimonadota bacterium
GCAATCACGTTGGCCTCGTGCTCATCCTCGGTCAGCAGCAACTGCACTCCTCTTATGGCGTGGCCAAGTCGGCCAGCGGCGTTGAGGCGTGGCGCGAGGATGAATCCGATTCTTCCAGCCGTCAGCTCCCTCCCGTCGAGACCCGCTGCACGAAGCAACGCTCGCATACCGATGTTGCGGGTCTCGGCCAGCATCTTCAGTCCCCAGCGGACGAAGACGCGGTTCTCTCCACGCAGCGGCGCGACGTCGGCGACGGTCGCCAGCGCGACGAGATCGAGCATCGCCCAAACTGGATTCTCATTCGCGCCGAGCGCTCGCACGAGGGCGAGGCACAACTTCCAAGTCACTGCAACCGCGGCCAGATCCTTGTCGGGATACCCGCAGCCAGGTCGCTTCGGATTCAGAATCGCCAGGCAGTCGGGCAACTCGCCGCTCGGCAAATGATGGTCGGTGACAACGACGTCGACCCCTGACCTGCACAACCGCGCGATCGGCGCGACGGCACCGGTCCCGCAATCGCACGTCACGACCACCTTCGCGCCCGCTTCCAGGGCTGCGTTGACGCCCGCGTCGGTGAGATCGTAGCCATCCTCGATTCGCCGCGGGATGAAAGGCATCGCCTGGCCCCCGAGCCACCTGATCACCCGCGTGAGAATAGTCGTGGAGCAGATTCCGTCGACGTCGTAGTCGCCGTGGATGAAGACCAGCTCCTTCTCACGGACGGCGCGGGCGAGTCGCTCCACCGCCTTGTCCATCGACAGAAACTCGAGAGGATCGTGGAGCCGATCGAGCTTCGGGCGAAGGAAGAGCTTGGCCTCTTCCGCCGTCACGTAGCCGCGAATCAGCAGCAGCCGACAGACGATGTCAGGCAGCGACAACGCTTCCGCGAGGGCGCGGACCGCGTCTTCGTCAGGTGGTTTTGGGATGATCCAGCGAGCAGGCGGAGCGGGTCGCTCCGAGGCGATTGACGTCACCGTCGCAAGTTAGGAGAGAACGCGCGCCCGCTCAACCTTCAGCGTATAGCAAAACTCCGCAGGCTTCACAAACTTCGATCTGCCCGCTGACGCTCATGATGTTGCGCCTCTGCAATGGCACCGCGGTGTCGCAGTTTCCGCACGAGCCGCCGCGCAGGGCGTACAGAGCCTGGGTCCTTTTCCCTCTGATGCGGTCGTATTTGCCGAGCATTGGCCGTGAGACCGATACCGCCCTGCCATCGCGATCGCGTTTGGCGGCGTCGAGCTGAACCTGGAGCTCCGATCGCTTGGCTTCGATTTCCGGTCGCGCCGCTTTTTGTTGCTCCTCGAGTGACGCCAGAGCCTGCCTCGATGAGGTAACCGCGGCGTTCATCTCATTGATGCGCCGCCCGAGGATCGCAATCTCGCTTTCATCCTCGGCCATCAATCGCCGGGTGGCCTCGACTTGCGCCGTCGCCGCGGTCGCCTCGCGCAGTCGCTTCACGTCTTCCAGCTGATGGAGGTTGCGCTCCTGGAGCGTCCTGTGCTGGGAGAGCCGCGACTGAAGCTCTCGTTGTTTCTTCTCCTCCGCCTGAACCGCCGCCTCTGCTCGCGTCAGCGCGGCCGCTGCCTGTTCACGTTTCCTGTCGAACTCTGCCAGTTGTGGATCGAGCGACCGAATCTGATCCTCGATCTCACGGATCTTCAGATCGTCGTCCTGGAGTGCCAGCAACGCTTCAACTTCCTGTTGCATGCGCCCTCCACGCCGTCATCAGCGTTTGAGTTTTCGTCTCTTGCACCCAACCTCCCGGTTTTTCACCGTGCACCCGTTTGTCTGAACTTCTTGAAATACTTGCGCCCGGTCGCATTCAGCTCTTTCCGTATCGAGTCCTTTTCGGCGATAAGCTTGTCTTTCTCTACGCCCTGGACGAGCGGAATGATTCGATCGAGCTCGGCGGCCCGGCGATCGAGATCGCGCGCTCTCAGGGTCGCAAGACTGTCGCTGATCGTCCGCTCCTGGTCCAATTGAATCGCGCCTTCGGCAAGGATGTCTTCTACCGTGGCAATGGCCTCCTCATCAAGATTCGCAGTGACCTCCTCGATTGTTGAATCGGGGCCGGCGGCGACGAGCGACCGATAAATCGAGCGATACTGGGGATCGCGAAAACTCTTCGCGCTCAGCCTTTCGGCGATCTGCTCGACGCGCACACGATTAAAGAGCATGGCGCGGACCAGCTCGCGCTCCGCCGACGCGCCCCGCTCGCCGTGGTGGGCACGTCGTTCCCCGCGCCGCACGGCGGCGTCGGGTGAGATCCTTGGCGCGGGAGGCGAAGACACGTTGACCGGTGGAGTCTGCCTGCCGCGGAGCTCTCGCTCCAGAACTTCACGCGCCACGCCGCTCACTTCGCTGGCTCGGGAGATATACAGGTCACGCATGATCTCGTCCGACGCCGCGCGAACAGTAGGCAGAAGGCGATCGAGGGCGCGCCGCTTCTTCTGCAGCTCGGAAAACATCCCCGCGCGCTCGAGCAGCTGGATCTTGCGATCGAAAACGTCGATTGCGTCGTGGAGACGCGCGGTCAATGCAGCAGCTCCATTCTTCTTGACGAAAGTGTCGGGATCCTCGCCGTCGGGCAAGGTGACGACGCGAACCGCAGCGCCCTGGCGCAACAGCTCGTCGCCTGAACGGAATGTCGCCTGGAGGCCCGCTTTGTCGCTGTCGTAGAGCAGGAAGACATTCTTCGTCAGCTTTCGCAGCGCCGCGGATTGCCAATCGGTCAGAGCGGTGCCCATCGGCGCGACGACCGTGGTAACACCCGCGGTCATGAGCCTGACGACGTCAAAGTATCCTTCTACAACGAGGACGTGATCCTCTCGCCTGATGTCGTTCTTGGCCCAGTTGAGCCCGTAGAGTGTCTTGCCTTTTGTAAACGCGACCGACTCGGATGAATTGAGATACTTTGGCTCGCCGGGGCCGAGCAGCCGCCCACCGAAGCCGATGTTGCGGCCCATTGAGTCGAGAATCGGGAACATAAGACGACCACGAAACCGCGGACGCGGCTCGCTGCCGTCTTCGCCCTTCACGAGAAGTCCCGCGTTCAAAAGTCGCGCTTCGTCGAATCCGAGCGTCGCCATATAGTTCCGCAGCAGCCCGATTTCGCGCGGGGCGAATCCAATTCCGAACTGATCCGCCACCTCACGAGAGATGTCTCGCTGCGTCAGGTAGTCGCGCGCCTGTTCACCCAGTGGATCGTCCCACAAGATCTTCTGGAAATAGGAAGCGGCTGTGGCGTTGACTTCCCAGAGTGGCTCACGCGGATCGGGACCCTCGCGACGGGTATCGACCTCTCGAACCTCGACCCCCGATTTCTCACCGACCATCTTCACCGCCGCCGGCCACTCGACGCCGAGCCGTTTCTGCAGGAAGCGGAAAACATCCCCTCCCTCGTGGCAGACGAAGCAGTAGTACATCCGCTTGCGCGGCGAGACCGAGAAGTTTCGGTGGGTGCCCTGATGGAACGGGCACGGGCCGCGGAAATCGGCGCCGGCGCGCTTCAGATTCACGTACTCGCCGATGATCTGGACGATATCGGCGGCATCGCGTACCTGGTCGACGACTTCGTCGGGTATCATTTGAGCTCGACGACGGTCACGCCCGCACCACCCTCGTTCCAGGCGCCGAGGCGGAAATTCGTAACGCGCGATTCCTTGCGCAGCATTTCGGCAACTCGCTCTCGCAGGGCCCCGGTTCCCTTGCCGTGGATGATACGAAGTGATTTGAGATCGGCGCGGATTGCCGCATCGACTGCATGCATAACGATGTCGTCAACCTCACCGACGCGCATCCCTCGCAGATCGATCTCGCTGGGCGCAGGGGCGTCCGGAATATCGCCGCGAATCGGAACCGCCACCTCCGGCGCGGCGGACTCTGCGCTGGAGATGCGCAGGGACGCTCGCGGGACGGCGAGTTTCATCACGCCGACTGCGACCACCGCTTCTCCATTACGAAGCTCCACGACGCGACCCACTCGACCACCAAGAGTGCCGACCTCCACAAAATCACCGATGTTGACCTCGGTGCCGTCGGGCGCTTCGGCGCGGGCTGACGCTTCGCGCTCGAGTCGCTCGATCTCTTTTCCCTGCTCGCCGGCGAGATTCTCGACTCGTTTTCTCGCTTCTCGCGCTGCTTCTTCGCCATGCTCCGATGCCGTCTTCAGCTCGCGGATAGTCCGCTCGACCTCGGCCCGGGCTTCGAGAAGATACTGCCTGGCCTCGCTTCGTGACGCCTTCTCGATCTCGCGCTCGCGCTCGCGGACGTTCTTTTCCCGCTCGGCGACGCGCCGCGCCCTTTCCTTCACGTCGCGGGTGATGTCGCCGGCTTCTCGCTCCGTCGCCGACAGTTCTTTCTCGCGAGCCTCGAGCTCCGCCAGCAGCGCCGTGACTCGGCGCTCATCGGCCGGGATTCGCTCTTCGGCGCGAGTAAGCACTTCGCCCGGAAGATTGAGTCGGCGCGCAATGCTGATTCCGTATGACCGGCCAGGAACTCCCTTTGTAAGTCGATAGGTCGGGGCCAGCGCGACCGCATCGAACTGGAGCGACGCGTTCACGACTCCATCAACCTGCGTGGCGAGTTCCTTCAAGGCGCCGAGGTGCGTCGAGGCGCTCGAGAGAGTGCCACGCGTGGGTCGCGCTTCGATAATGGCGCCCCCCAGCGCCGCTCCTTCGATCGGGTCGGTGCCAGAGCCCAGCTCGTCGATCAGCACCAGGG
>JBKOVX010000144.1:0-1475 GCA_046724115.1 Gemmatimonadota bacterium
ACCCAGCTCTCACCGCCTTCCATCTTTACGGGGCGATCAGCCAGGAATCGCTCGGCGTTCTCAGCGTAGTAGTTGCAGGCGGTCGCGCATTTCTCGGCTTCGGCTATCGCAGCCTTGATTGGCTTTCCCATCTCGAGAGTCATTAGCCGTCCAAGCTCTCGGCATTCGGCATTCAGGATCTCGGCGGCCTTGCGCATGTGGGTGGCGCGCTCGGCGAAGGATGTGCGGCGGTGTTTTTGAAAAGCGGAAACGCCACGATCCAGAGCTTCGCTCACTCGGGCCGCGGTAAATGGCTCGAAGGTCCGGAGATTCTGGCCGTTAGCGGGATTGACAGTGGAGATGCTCATGATTCCCTCATGAACCGTTTCACGCTCGTCCCATTTACATTGTTGTCCTATGCTCAAAACCAGATTGCTGGTGCTAATCCTTTCACTTTTCATGCTCGCCGGTCTCGACTCTGCTTGCGGGCAATCACAGGTAAGTTCTGCCCAGAACCTCACCTCTCCACCGCCGATTCGGCGCGAGTTCAGAGGCGTCTGGGTCGCATCGGTGGGGAACATTGATTGGCCTTCGCAGCCCGGGCTGTCGACGCAGGAGCAGAAAGACGAACTACTCGGAATTCTCGATCGCGCGGTCGCACTGCGGCTGAACGCCGTAATACTCCAGGTTCGACCGGCTGCCGATGCGCTCTACCCGTCCCCCTATGAGCCGTGGTCGGAGTATCTCACCGGGCGAATGGGTCGGGCGCCCGATCCGTATTACGATCCACTGGAGTTCGCCGTCGCCGAGGCCCACAAGCGCGGTCTCGAGCTGCACGCGTGGTTCAATCCTTATCGCGCGCGTCATCCTTCGGGAAAATCGCCGATGTCGGCGAATCACATCAGCCGCACGCATCCCGAGCTGGTAAAGAAATACGGGAGCATGTTGTGGATGGATCCGGGTGAGCCGGCGGTGCGTCAGCACACGATCGATGTGGTTCTCGATGTCGTGCGTCGCTACGACATCGATGGCGTTCACATCGACGATTACTTCTATCCGTACAAGGAGAAGGATCGTCGCGGACGAGTCATCGACTTTCCCGATGCGACGAGCTGGCGGAAGTACGTGCGCTCTGGCGGGCAGTTGTCGCGTGCCGACTGGCGCCGCGCCAACGTCGACAGCCTGATTCACGAAGTTTACGTTCGCATCAAGGAAGCGAAGCCGTGGGTGAAATTCGGAATCAGTCCGTTTGGTGTCTGGCGTCCGGGATATCCTCCGGAGACGAGCAGCAACGCGTTTGATTCCTACGCTGAGCTGTATGGTGACTCGAGAAAATGGCTGTTGAACGGGTGGGGAGATTACTTCACGCCGCAGCTCTATTGGCCGATCGATCGACCCGAGCTGAGCTTTCCGGTCATGTTGAAATGGTGGGTATCGCAGAACGCCAAAGGCCGACACATCTGGCCGGGTAATTATCTCGACAAGGTCACGGGCAC
>JBKOVX010000002.1:0-7871 GCA_046724115.1 Gemmatimonadota bacterium
CCCTTATATAACAACGAGTTACGTATTTCACATCACGAATAGATGCCGGACCCCGTTTTTCCACCATAGCTCAGCGCTGAAGGCTGCTGACAGAAGGCTTCACGTCACACGGCGCGCCGAAAAAGTCCGGCAAACTCTCGCGTATTTATAGATACACCAGAGGGAAATACTTAGATCGCGCGTCTCGGTCTTCTCCTGATTCTCGCGTGCCGAAAGTCACCCTCCTCCCGCGAGCGACCTTTCCCTCGACGCCCCAGCAAAAGCGGTATTTGCCTGGACTCACGTATCTAAAACGAGGCACCAAAGGTCGCGTACAACTCCGTCGCGCTGGTGCCCAGTCGTTCACGATTGGCGAGCGGGAAGGCCACCCCAAGCCGAAATTTCGCCTGGACGTCAAGGAGCAGCCCGGTATCGAAATTCAGCTCCGCACCCGCCGATGTCATCGACGGATTGCTGACGTCCTGATCGCGACAGACTCCGGTTGGCACGACGTTCGGACAGTAGGCGCGGCCCGTTTCTCCAAAAATTGTAAGCGCCGTTCGATCGATGAACACGGGGATGAATCTGAATCCGCGCGAAGCGGCGAACAGCGGGGCCCGATACTCCAGCGCCGCTGAATAGGCGCGAATCCCACCTTCCAGGCCAGCGTGATAACCACGGACGCCGAACGTGCGTCGGAAGTTGCCGAGATAATATCCCGGGTAGACCTCCAGGAGGGTGCCGCTCGTTCCGCCCGCTGAGAAAAGACTCGGACTGTTCTGATCGGTAAGACCTCCGGCGGCGCGGAGAGCCAGGACGTGGTGCGCAAACCCGGGAAGGTCGAGTGACTTGAAGGCAGTGAAGACACCAACGACGCTTTGCGTCGCGCTGCCGGTCGCCCCGGTCTGCCAACGCGCGCGCCCATTGACCGTCAGGCTGATCCCGTCCTCCGGGGAGATGCTGAGTGCAGGACGCTGTGCGTTCGCCCAACCAAAGCCGGCGATGACCGCGGGGTACGTGCGCGAGCTGTTGTAAAACGGTGGGAGGTGTCGCAGCAGCGTATCCGGAACCGTCGAATAATCGATGCTCTCTATCTCAGCCCCAAACGACAGCAGCGAGTAATTCCTGAAGCGAGGACGGACAAATGTCGTTTGCACTGAGACGGTTCGATCGCGCTCGGCAAGATGTCCAACATCGACCGTCGCTCCGCCGACGGTGCTCTCGACAACCCCATTGGAATAATCCTGCGAGGCGTTGACGTCGATCAGCGGCAATCCGAATCCGGCGTAACGATAGTAAAGCCAGGCTGAATTCTCGGCGAATCGAGTGTCGTGGAGGAGTTCGACAGAGTAAAAGTGGCGGCCAACGATATCGTACCCACTGGTCGCCGCGCCGAATGACGTTCCGTCGTCTGTGCTGCTCTCGAGCACTGGCTGCCAGTATCTCGGAAGCAGGGAGCGCCATGGCGAATACTCCGTTGCCCGCGATGTATCGCTAGTGCCAAGGGGTGGGAGACCGGGGATGAGGGAGACGCAATTCTGACAAGCTGCCCGTGGACTCACCGTGACGCTGTCCGCTCCTACGGGGACGACGGACGCGAGCGGAGCCACACCCAGGTGAAAGCCGTCTGCCCTGAACAACAGCGTCGACAGCTGCGTCTCGTCTGGTGAGACCTCGGGCGCAAAGACGCCGGTGGAAGCATTGCTGATGCGGGCCACGTTCGGCGCGAACATTGTGACGTCGGCAACGTAAATCTGCGGCAGCCCGCTGCGCTCCGACGAGAAATACACTTTACGCCCGTCAGGAGACCAACTGGGCGTTGAATTGATGGCGCGGACCGCGCCGAACGTATCGATCACTTTTCCTTCGGAATCGAGAATCACAATCTCCGACCGGCCGTGACTCTGTCTCACCGCCGCGATCCGTGAGCCATCGGGCGACCAGCGTGGATCTGCCCATTGAGCGTCGAGGCTGGTCGGGGTGAGCGGAACGAGCCTTCGTCCGTCGGGTGTGATGCGAACCAGGCGTGTCGTGGCCGGCATGTCCTGGACCGCGACAATTTCGCCATCGGAGCGTGCGTCGGGCGCGGTGAGCCGGGCTCCCGTCGTCAATCGTACCTGTTTGCCGTTCCGCTGAACAAACAGGTCATTTCGAATGTGATACGGGTCCAGATAATCGGGCTGTGAGAAGAGCAGACCGCCATCTGGCATCCGAATGTTGGGGCTGGGAGCATTGCGTCTCCCGAGTTTTTTCTGGCGCCCGGCGATGCCGACCTCGTACGCGCCACCCATCTCTCGCCCGTTGTCGCCAGCGTAAACGAGCGCCGTGTCCCCAAGCCATCGCGGGAAGAGTGCGATGCGACCCGCGCTCGTCAGCTGCCGCCAACCCGGCATCACTTCCTGCGGACCGCGCATCTCGCGGACAAGTGAATCCCGGAATTGCTGCCAGGCTGTCTGGAACGACATTCCAAACGCCGCGCGCGAGGTAGGGGTCAGGAAGAATGGAAGAAGTGACTTCGAGCCGCGTTCCACGAAATCGCGGATGCTGGCGGGACCCTTGGTCCGCGAGAGATAGTCGAAGAGCAGCGAGCCGTAGATGTAGATCACCTCGCCGCCCGGAAATCTCGACGTCCCCGGTGAAAGCTCCTGCAGCGTCGGGATTCTGTTGGCGAGAGCGGCGGCGCGCGCCGTCATCGTGTGCTCGGCGCTCTCGAGACGCCCGGTACCCGTCAGTCGTGACTCGTAATAGACGGCGAGGCCTTCGAGCACCCAGCGCGGTTCATAAAGATTTGGGAAGAAGAGCGGGTTACGGCCGAAGACCGCCTGGCCGAGTCGCCAGATTCCGCGCGAGCGGTCCAGGTGAAAGATGTGCGTCAGCTCGTGGGTGACGACGAGAGCGTTCCAGTCATCATAGTTGCGCAAACCGGAGGCATCGGTGGGAGGGTGCGCGAAGACAACGATGCGATTCGACGGGAACGGCGTGGCGTATCCATTGACGTAGTCGACGTTGTCAGAGACAACGAGGTCTATCGTTCCCCGGGGCGGTACGAGCTCCGTCGACAGCTCCGCGTACGCGCGCTCGGCGTTGACTGCTGCGCGGCGGGCCTCCTCTTCCATCGGCGGCGTGAAGTGCACGCGAAAGTGCGGCGTGTGAAGCGTCCGCCAGTGCTCGTTCGGCGGAAGCTGAGCACCCGCGACTCTCGCCGCGCCGAAACATAGCGCGGCGATGAGCGCAGCCGACCTCACTGCTTTTGTGCCAGCGATGCGAAGTAGGCTTCGAGACCGCGAACGATCGCGGTGGCGTATGCCTCCTGATAAGTCGGCGTCCGCAACGCTGCTTCCTGATCCGGCATGATGACGAACGCTCCTTCTGTCAGTATCGATGGCATCCATGTCCCGCGCGCCACTGCAATGTTCTGGAATTTCGTTCCGTTGTCGCGAAGCCCGAGCTCGGCGAGCAACGCGGACTGAGTCGCCAGTCCCAAGGGAATCGAATGAGGCCAGAAATAAAGCGTCAAAGACCCGTTGTTGACAAATGGATTGACGCCATCGGGGAAAGCATTGAGATGGATCGAAACGAACGCGTGGGCGTTGGCGCGGCGGCTGATGATCGGGCGCAGGCCGAGATCGACTGGGTCAGGCGTGGTCCGCGTCATCACAACATTCACACCGCGCTGTGCCAGCAGGTCGCGCACACGGAATCCGACCTGGAGCACTCCGTCTCCCTCGTAGAGTCCCGTCGGGCCAGTCGCGCCCGCAGGGGGATGCCCGGGATCCACGGTGATCGTGAGACCGCGAAGCGGCGACGTAGCGTCCGCAATTCTGGGCGGGCGTCTGATGCGGAAAGTGAGCGTGCCGTTTTGCCAGAGCGCGAGATAGCCATAAGGCGCTCGATTCAGATTGATCGAGTACCTGACTCTGGTCGCCTCGGGAGTCGAGCTGACACTATTCAAATACGGATCGGCCGGCTCGAGCATCGTCGAAATGACGGGTGCGCCGGTCACGCCGTAAAGGAGCAGTGAAATCGAGCGATCGGTTTCCTCCACGAGATAAGGAGGCGGCGGACCCGACATCGGAATGTCGACGTCTATCCAGTCGAGACTTGGTAAAACCCGCACCGTTCCAATGCGACGTTCCGGCGCGGCCGTGTCGCCGGTAAAGCCGGTCGGCGCCGTCGGAGAGATGTGTTGCGCCTGCAGCTCGCTGCGCAGCACCCACGCGACCTGGCCGGAATCGAGCTCGATACGCACGAATTCATCACCGCTCGCCTTCTGCGATCCGGTGAGCTTCACGATGGTGCCCGGAAACAGGAACCACTTGTACTCCTGACCATTCCCTGGAGCGGGCCGCGCGATTGTAACGCGATCGGTGTCGTCGACTGTCGATGCAGGGGCGCCGAGTGTCACGTAGACGTTGCCGGGAATCGGCTTCAGCGTGTCGGGAGATGGCGTCGGCTGGAGCGTGTCGCCGAGAGCTTTATCGCGATGGGTGGTATCAGGCGCGGGCGGAACTTTGATCGGCAGCGTCAGGTGCGCGCTCTGTGTCTTGTTTCCGGCGAAGATCTCGTAGCGAGGCGCGCTGTCGGGAGGGACGGGGAGCCATCCCATGAAGGACCCATTCGGATACACGGGGACGGCGACACCGTTGATGTTCAGCATCGCGTCGCCGGTGCCAACGCTGCCGAAGATGAAGTTGGAATCGCGAACGGTAAGCAGCTGCTCCGGCTTCGGATACGTGACGGTGATTTGAAGTGGTCCGCGCACATCAGGGACCGGCGGAAGCTTGGGATTCGCCGGCGGCAAAGGAACCGGAATTAGCGGAGGTGCTTTCACTGGGACAGGAGTCGGAGCGGAAGGTCCTGCGGCCGGGCGGCAGGACGCGGCCACGACCGCAACCGAACAGGCAAACACCCTTATTGTCAACGGTCTCATCGGAGAGATTCTTGGTTGCACGTGAATTACCGAACCAGTCTATCCATTACGCATGGGGAGTGCCCCAGCCCGATTGCTGTAGCTATCTTTTGTCCTCACCGGAAGCCCCGTCTTCCGTGACCTAATACAACGCTCCTTCGAGTTACAATTTGATCGCAGATATTTTTGGGATCACGAATGTCGGGCTCATCAGGCACGACAATCAGGATGCTTTTCTAATTGCCAACCTCGAGACGGGGGACATCGCGACGACAAACGCGCCGTCCCTCGTTTCAGTGCATACAGCCCCATTCATACTGATCGTCGCCGACGGTGTCGGTGGCGCTGCCTCCGGCGCTCTCGCCAGCTCGATCGCGACAGAAACGATTCTCAGAGAGCTGCATCGATGGTGGCACAAAGTGCCAAAGCGTACCCCTGAATCGATAGAGGCGGCGCTCAAGCGTGGCATCGACGCTGCCAACAGAGAAATCTTCCAGAGAGCGACGACATCGCCCGAGCACCACGGAATGGGGACGACGACGACACTGGCGCTCGTGCTCGATGGAGAAGCCTACATTGCACAGGTCGGCGACAGTCGCGCCTACCTGGTACGAAAGGGAGCGGCGAAGCAGCTGACGAAGGATCAGTCATTCGTGCAGCGACTTATCGACGCCGGCCGCATGACGGCGAAGGAAGCGGCCCAGAGCGAGCACCGCAACATCATCCTGCAGGCGCTCGGACCGGAAGAGAAAGTCGTCACCGACTTCTACCGGGTGAAACTGGAAAATGACGACTATCTCGTCCTCTGCAGCGACGGGCTGTCGAATCAGGTCTCAAACGAAGAAATCGGCAGAATTACGCGCGGGGTCGGCCGGCCCGAGGAGATCTGCGCCGCGCTGGTCGAAGAAGCGATGCACACCGGGGCGCCAGACAACGTGACTGTGATAGCCGCGCGCCTGCGCACACCCGAAGCAGACTATCGCCGCTCCGCCAACGGCGGCTGAGGCCCCTTCGCAGGAACCGTCTCGCCGGTGTGGGGCGCTGCCCCGATAGGAATGTCTCTCGACCACGGCGCGATCAACGGCAACAGTAGCAGTGGCGGAATCGCCATCGCGACTGTGATGAGAAAAAAATTCGGCCAGCCGAGCGATTCGGCGATCTTGCCTGCCGGTGCTACCAGTATGTCTCTGCTGGCGGCCATTAGACTCGAGAGGAGCGCAAACTGCGTCGCGGTGAAGCGCTTGTTGCACATGCTCATCAGGTAAGCTGTCATCGCCCCGGTTACGAGTCCCAGTCCGAAATTCTCGGTGATCACTGCCGCAACCATGAATCCGTGGTTCCTGCCGGCGAGCGACAGCCCGTAATAAGTGAGATTGCTCAAGCCCTGGAAGACGACGAAAAGCCAGAGCGAGCGATTGATGCCGACCTTGCCGATGGTCGCACCGGCGACGACGACTCCCGCAATAGTTGCGACGACTCCCACGCCCAGAAACACGGCGCCGACCTCGCTCTGCGAAAATCCGGCTTTCAACAGGAAGGGCGTCGTCATGCTGCCGGCGAGGCTGTCGGAGTATTTGTAGACGACTATAAAAAGCAAAACCAGCAACGCTCGTAGCGCGCCCTCGCGCTTGAAGAATTCGGCGAAGGGAAGGACCACCGCCTCGGCGAGGGTACGCGGCGGCGCGTCGCTCAGGACCGGCTCCGGAGCGAAAAAGGTTGTCACGATCCCCACGATCAGCAGCGTCGAGAGGACGAGATACACCGACGGCCATGGGATACGGTCAGCGAGGAAAAAGGCCAACGCGCCAGTGGTGATCATGGCGATGCGGTAGCCCATCACAAAGACCGCCGCGCCGGCGCCCATCTCCCGCGTCTCGAGCACGTCGGTGCGATAGGCATCGAGTGAGATGTCCTGGGAGGCGCTGAAGAACGCGATGGCGATCGCGTTGACCGCCAGCATTTTCAAACCCGTTTGCGGATCGTGGAGGGACATTGCCGCAATCGCGAGCAGCAGCAGCACCTGCGTGATCAACACCCATCCACGCCGGCGTCCAAGAAACGGCGGGACGTACCGGTCCATGACCGGCGCCCAGAGAAACTTGAGCGAGTACGGCAGCGTGACGAGACTGAAGAACCCGATGGTGGCGAGATCCACTTTCGCGCTCGTCATCCATCCCTGAAGGGTTTTGCTGGTCAGATAAAAAGGCAGTCCAGACGAGAAACCGAGCAGCAGGAGGATCGCCATCTTCGGCTGCCCGAATATTCGGACAGGCGACGTTTTCACCGGCGCTGCGGCTGCTGTCAAAACTCCTCCGGGACCCGCGGCTCCGCGGGTATCGAGACCTTCTTCTCCGCGCCGGTGTTCGCCAGATCTCGCAGCATGACGCGCGCTGTGGCTCGCTGCATCACTGCTTCCCCGCCCCATGCGCAAAGGATCGGCGCATCGACGTCCAAGTCACCGGCAAGTCTGGGATGACTGAACTGGATGATGAGGCGATCGTCGGTCTTTGCCTCCTGCAAAGCGCGGCGAACAGTGTCCTTGGCCGCGGCGGAGTAGCCGGGCCGCCCCTTCCAGGCGCGGATGTCGCCAAAGAGCGCGACCACGGTTGCCCCGGCTTTTTCGCCCACGGGCGCGTCACCAGTCATCAGCTCAACACCCCCGGCGCGCAGGGCGGAGATGAGCGGTTCTCGCGACGGCGGGGGATAGGGTCCGCCGATGTCGTCATCGACGATCACGAGATTCCACGGTTGCGGGAGTCGTGGCAGCTTGCCGCGAATCATGTGCACGACCTCCTCGGCGAGGTGATTCGCCCAGCCCGTGTCATCGCGCACCGGGCGATTCGAATCGCGAGACAACGCCGCCCAGCGAGCCCATCGTCTGCGCCGCTCGATCGACTGATGGATTTGCTCGGCGTCGAGCCGCTTGTCATCGATCGCCTTCGCGACGGCTTTCTCCGACTCGGCGACGTTCGAGGGGTAGAGC
>JBKOVX010000150.1:0-2068 GCA_046724115.1 Gemmatimonadota bacterium
GGCTTCGACGGCGACTTATCGATCGGGTTCTGGTCGAAGGACGGCAAGACGATCTATTTCACCGAGGGCATCAAGGCCACCAGTCAGCTGCTGGCGCTCGATCTCGACAAGAACGCCGTGCGTCAGGTGTCGAACGTCCGCGCATCTCTGGATGTGAATCAGGACGACGATTCCAAGCTGTTGATCCTGAATTACGCCGACCCGCACACCGCGTCTACGCTGTTCACTGTCGCCTCGGTTGATCAGGTGCCCGTGCGCGCCGAGTGGCGCCAGCTCACCGATCCCAATCCACAGATCCGCAACTTCGCGCTCGGTGACGAGGAGGAGATCAGCTGGAAATCAACCGATGGGAAAACCGTCGGCGGAATTCTGATCAAGCCAGTCGGTTACAAGGCTGGCACTCGCTACCCGCTGATCGTGGCAATACATGGAGGCCCGGCGTCTGCCGACGTCCTTGGCTTCAACGGCGGTTACGGAGCACAGAGCTACGCCGGCGCCGGCTACGCGGTGCTGCTGCCGAACTACCGCGGCTCGACCAACTACGGCGAGCAGCACAAGACCGACATCGTCGGCAACTATTTCCAGAAGGGCTACGAAGACATCATGACCGGCGTCGACTACCTCATCGCCCAGGGCATCGTCGACAGCACGAAGATGGGAGTGCTCGGCTGGAGCGCGGGTGGTCACTGGTCGAACTGGATACTCACCCACACCAATCGCTTCAAGGCAATCAGCACCGGCGCCGGCACGTCCAACTGGATATCGATGTACGCCGAGAGCGACATGCAGCGAGTCAGGCAATTCTATCTTGGCAACAAGCTGCCCTACGACGATTTCGAAGCCTACTGGAATCAGTCGCCGCTCAAGTACATCAAGAACGCCAGGACGCCGACGATGATCCACGTCGTCGAGGGAGATCCGCGAGTGCCTCGACCGCAGTCAGAGGAGTTGTTCATGGCGCTCAAGCGGCTTGGCGTTCCGACGGAGCTTTACGTCTACCCGGGCAGCACCCACGGCATTCCCGATCCACGCAATCAGCTCCTGAAATCGGTCGCCGAGATGGCGTGGATGGATTACTGGGTGCGAGGAAGCGGAAGGAAATTCTCCTGGCGCGACGTGCTCAAGACTCTCGATCCCGAGGGTACTGTCACCACTACGACTGCAACCTCCAACTGATTTCGTCCTTAATGCCTGACACCATTCGGTACCGCGCGCTCCGAATTCTGGGGAGCTATGGCCCGATACTTCTCGCCGGTGCGATAGCGTGTGCCGCAAGCACTGCCGCCACCGCTCGCTCCACGACACCGCGCCTCCAGCCGGTAAGGGCGGATACCGCGGCGCTGCGCAGGAAGCTGGACTCGATCGCCGACGCGCACCACGGCATAGTCGGTTACAGTGTGATCGACCTCGAGTCAGGCCAGCGAATCAGCAGACGCGGTGACGAGACCTTTCCGACCGCAAGCCTGATCAAGGTTGCAATTCTGGTGACCGTTTATGATCTCGTCGCCAAGGGACAGCTATCGCTCGACGATCCGCTGACTGTGCTCAAGATCGATCAGGTGCCCGGATCCGGCGTCATCCAGTTTCTCCACAACGGAACTGTGTTGACCGTGCACGACGCGGCGTGGCTGATGTCCACCATCAGCGACAATACCGCGACGAACCTGTTGCTCGACCGGATCATCATCCGCCGAGTGTGGGCGAAAATGGATTCGCTCGGCCTGCAGCATACTCGCGTTCACTCGAAGAGCTTTCTGCGCAATTCCAGCGTCGCGATGGACAGCTCCGTCAAATACGGACTCGGCGTGACGACGCCGAACGAGATGGCTCACCTGTTCGAGCTCATGGCGCAGGGGAAGGCGGTGAATCCTTCCGCCGATTCGGCGATGCTCGACATCCTCGAGCACAACACCGCCGACCTGATGTTGCAGCGATACCTCGAGGGAGCGCGCGCGGCCCACAAGGATGGTGAGACCGACGCCGTCAGGACGGAGTGCACGCTCTGGTACCTGCGGAATCGCGTCATCGCCTGCGTAATGACCAAAGAGAACAAGGATCAGCGCTGGAT
>JBKOVX010000122.1:0-6863 GCA_046724115.1 Gemmatimonadota bacterium
ACCCGAAGCTGGCGAAAGGCATAGTCCGACGAGAAGTGGTGGAGACGATCACACCCGGAGCAGCGTTCTCCGACGATCTTCTCGATGGCACCCGAAACAACTTCCTCTGCGCGCTAACCCAGGTTGGCGACTCGGTCGGCATAGCGGCTACGGATCTATCAACGGGTGAGCTGAAGCTCACAATGACGCATCTTCGCGATCTCGAATCCGTGTTGTCGCGGTTCACTCCTCGCGAAGTGATTCTTCCGCGCGGTCAGACACTGGCTCACCTGGTGAAGGGACCGGTTGGTGAAGAAGGACCGATGGTCACCGAGCGAGACGCCTGGGAATTCGAACCGGAGCTCGGACGCGAGGACCTGACGAGACATTTCGCCGTCAACTCGCTCGAATCGTTCGGGATCGAAGGCACTGATGCAGCGCCTGTAGGTGCGGCAGGGGCACTTCTTCGCTACCTCAACGAATTGCAGCCATCCGGGATGCCACACCTGGCGCGTCCGCGAATGGAACGACCCGGTGGAAACATGCCGCTCGACGAAATGACGCGGCGAAATCTCGAGCTCGTCGAATCCATGCGAGGTGGCGAGACTTCAGGTACGCTGCTCGGCGTGCTCGATCGGACGCTTACCCCAATGGGCGCGCGCCTTCTTCGGCAGTGGTTGCTGGCTCCTCTGATCGATCGTGTCTCGATCGAGGCCAGGCTCGCGGGAGTAGATGCGCTTGGTGACGCGCTAATTCGCTCAGCGCTCCGTGAAGCGCTCGATGGCGTGCGCGATGTGGAGAGGCTTGCCGGCAAGGCCGCCGCCGGGCGGGCATCGCCAAGAGAGCTGCGCGCACTCGGCGATTCGATCGCCAGGCTACCCGCTGTCGACGCAGGTCTCACTCGGGCGCGCAATGCAGCTGGGACAGAGGGGGACACCGCGTTCGCTCGTCATGTGGCGTCATGGGACGGCTGTGCAGACATCGGTGATGAGATAACTCGCACACTGGTCGATCGTCCCCCGATCACGATCGGCGATGAGCCGAGCGTGCGCGAAGGAATCGATAAAGCGCTCGATGAATGGCGTGCGCTTCGGGACGGTGGCAAGGATGGAATTGCCCGCATTCAGGCGGACGAGCGCGCCCGCACCGGCATAAGCTCGCTCAAAGTCGGTTACAACAAGGTCTTCGGCTACTTCATCGAAGTGACGAACAGCAACGCTCATCTCGTGCCCGCCGACTATCAGCGGCGACAGACACTCGCGGGTGCGGAGCGCTACGTAACCCCAGCTCTGAAGGACTACGAAGAGAGAGTTCTGACTGCCGCCGAACGTGTCGAAGAGCGTGAACGTGAGCTCTTCGAGCATCTACGCTCGATTGTTGGCGCGGAGATCGGGCGGCTCCAGGCAATCTCGCAGGTCGTTGCCGAGCTTGATGTGCTGGCATCATTTGCGGAAGCCGCCGCGAAAGAAGGTTATTCGCGTCCGGAGCTCACCAGCGAGTTCTCGCTGGAGATCACGGCTGGCCGTCACCCTGTTGTCGAGCGGATGATGCCGAGGGAGAAATTCATTCCGAACGACGTCACGCTCAGCGAAGACGCGCGGATGATCATTCTCACCGGACCGAACATGGCCGGGAAATCGACGGTGCTGAGGCAAGTCGGGCTGATCGTATTGATGGCACAGGTTGGAAGCTTCGTTCCCGCAGCCAAGGCACGCATCGGGATCGTTGATCGTCTGTTCACTCGCGTCGGCGCCAGCGACAACCTTGTTCGAGGACAGTCGACTTTCATGGTGGAGATGTCGGAGACGAGCGCGATTCTCCACACCGCGACATCGAGGAGTCTGGTGTTGCTCGACGAGATCGGACGCGGCACCTCGACCTACGACGGTATCTCGATCGCCTGGGCGGTGAGCGAGCATCTTCACGACTCGGTCAAATGCAAGACGATCTTCGCGACGCACTACCACGAGCTGACGCAGCTCGCCGATAGTTTAGTAGCAGTTCGGAACTATAACGTGCAGGTGCGCGAGATCGGCGACCAGGTTCTGTTTCTGCATCGATTGCAGCCGGGCGGAGCTGACCGGTCGTACGGGATCGAGGTTGGAAGGCTTGCCGGACTGCCGCCGGCCGTTCTTGTTCGTGCCAAAGAGCTACTTCGGTTTCTCGAAGCGGAACAAATCGTGCCGCGATCAGGACGCGCTGTATCGCCGCCGTCAGCGAGGGGCGATGACCAGCTGGCACTGTTCGGTGTGATGACGCATCCTGTCGTGCAACAGTTGAGAACTGTCGACCCAAATAAAATGACGCCAATCCAAGCGCTCGAAATGCTTGCCCGGCTCGTCGATGAGGTTAAGCAAGAGGAGGGCATGGCTTGACCACTCTATCCGGGTCAAAACGGTTGCTGATACTGGCGCTGGTAACAGCCGTCGGATGCAAGAAGGGAGAGAGCTCCGGGCTTCCCTTCCAGACAGTCGGCCGGCAGCCGGATGTCGCTCCGGTAATGCTCAATAAGGAGCTGCCCTTCCGGTATCCGCCGGCGCTGTATGCGCAGAAGGTCCAGGGGAACGTCACGCTCCGGATCTTCATCGACAGCAACGGCGCGATCGTACCCGATTCGACTCGTATCGCCGAGACCTCTGGTTTTACCGCGCTTGATTCGGCGGCGATGAAAGGCTCGCGAGATCTCAAATTCGAGCCGGCGAAAACCCTCGGGCAGCCAGTTCCTGTTTCGATCCTGCTGCCGGTTTATTTCAGGCACCCCGACGCGCCACCCCTCGCCGGTGACTCGATCATCAAGCGCGATTCAGTGACGGCGGGCAACACCGCGAAACCGGTGGATACGGCACAGGCGGAGCCGCAGCAGGCTGCGTCGACGGCGAAGAAAGCGCCAGTCAGGAAGACGACAACTCGGCGAAAAACGGGTCGGTGATGGATCACGAACGGAACCGCCAGCCTTATGACAGTGTCCTCGAGACCATTGGTTGGACGCCGCTCATAAGGCTGAATCACGTAACACGAGGGATTCGCACTCCGGTCTACGCAAAGGCGGAGTTCTTCAATCCCGGCGGCTCGGTAAAGGATCGAATCGGTCTTCCCATCATCGAGCGCGCCGAGCGTGAGGGAAAGCTGAGACCAGGCGGCACAATCGTAGAAGGCACGAGCGGCAACACCGGCGTCGGTCTCGCGATCGCCGCAGCACTCCGCGGCTACAAGTGCGTCTTCACGATGCCCGACAAGATGTCGCAGGAGAAAGTGCGACTGCTCAAGGCGTTCGGTGCCGAGGTGATCGTGACGCCGACCGCAGTTCCCCCTGACCATCCTGACAACTACATCATGATGGCCAAGCGCATTGCCAAGGAAACACCCAATGCGATTCTGGCCGATCAGTTTTACAACGACGCCAATCCCGAAGCGCATTACGCGACAACGGGCCCAGAACTCTGGCAGCAGACAGGCGGCAAGATCACGCACTTCGTCGGCTCTGCCGGCACCGGCGGTACGCTGACGGGTGTCGGGCGCTACCTGAAGGAAAGAAACAAGAAGGTGCGGATCATCGCCGGTGACCCCGCCGGCTCGATACTGGCCGAGTACTGGCGCAGCAAGGGGAAGAACAAGGTCGAGGGCACTCCCTACAAGGTTGAAGGAATCGGGCAGGACAAGCTCCCCGGTACGCTCGACATGCGCGTCATCGACGAGTACTACACGGTCAGCGATAAGGAATCCTTCGCCATGGCGAGGCGGCTCACGCGTGAAGAAGGGCTTTTTGTGGGTGGCTCGTCAGGCCTTATCACGTCGGTAGCGCTCAACATCGCGCGTGAGCTCGACGATCCCAATGCAATGGTGGTGACGATTCTTTGCGACACGGGGGAGCGCTACCTGTCGAAGCTTTACAACGATGAGTGGATGCGCGAGAACCAGATGCTCGACGCACCGAAAATTGCGCTGCACAGCGTGCTGGGTAGAAAGAACGGTGGCGCACCGGCGGTGGTCAGTGTTGCACCGGGCGCGACGGTACGTCAGGCAATCGGACTAATGGCCTTGCACGATGTATCGCAGCTTCCGGTGATGGATGGCGCAAACTGCGTCGGATCCGTCAGCGACTGGTCGCTCTCGCAGAAGAGTCTCGAGAATCCGAAGCTGTTGGATACCACGGTCAGTGAGATAATGGACTCGCCCTTCCCAATGGTGGCATCCGATCAGCCGGTCGACAGCGTAGTGAAGCTGCTGTCGAAGGCAAATCCCGCGGTGCTGGTGCAGGAGCACGGCGTCGTCCAGGGAATCGTGACCCGGTCCGATATGCTGCACTTCATGATGTCACGATAAGAACAGGAAAATCTGCCGAATGAAGATCACGGTACTCATGGGTGGAACATCCTCTGAGCGCAACGTCTCACTCGCGTCGGGAATCAGGATCGTTCAGGCGCTACGTGGACGCGGCCACGATGTAACACCGCTGGATCCGGCTCGAGGTCTGATCAGCGAGAGTGAAGAACGCGCGCTGAGCACCGGAAAAGTCGGGGCTGAGCCTCCATCACTCGAATCGCTATCAAAGTTCGCCGAAGGAACGTTTCTCCCGAACCTCACCACGATGAGGGAGATAAAAGGTGCCGATGTGGCGTTCCTCGCACTCCATGGGGGCCAGGGAGAAGACGGGACGATTCAGGCCCTGCTCGACATGGCACACGTCCGGTACACCGGCAGCGGGCACCTCTCCAGCGCGCTGGCGATGGATAAGGATCTTTCGAAGAAGCTTTTCCGTATGGAGGGAGTGCAGACGGCTGACTGGCTGATGGCCCCGGCGACGACGGAACAGGTCGAGGGAATGCTCGGGTTACCCGTGATCGTGAAGCCGTCGAAGCAGGGATCCACCGTTGGGCTGACGCTGGTGAAGAAACGGGAGGACCTCGCCGCTGCCATCGAAGAAGCCAGTAAGTACGATGACGAGGTGATGATCGAGCGGTTCGTGCCAGGGCGTGAGCTGACAGTGGGAATTCTTGGAGATGTCGCGTTACCGGTAGGCGAGATCATCTCAAAGCACGAGATCTATGACTACGAATGCAAGTACACAGCGGGCATGGCGAGGGAGGAGTTTCCGGCCAGGTTGTCGAAGGAAGCGACCGAAAAAGTTCAGCAGCAGGCACTGGCCGCGTTCAGGGCGCTCAAGCTCCGGGGGTACGCACGCATAGATTTCAGGCTGACGACGGAGGGCGAGTTTTACTGCCTGGAGGCAAACACGTTGCCCGGAATGACCGAGCTCAGTCTGATACCACAGGGGGCCGCGGCAATGGGAATCAGCTTTCCCGAGTTATGCGAGCGAATAGTGAGGCTCGCCCTGGGGTAACGGTCCCCGAGGAACCCAGCGCCGGGCGCTGGGTCTTAGGATGTAGTTCTCTTAGTCGCAGGTCCGCATGAGCGAGATGTACGACGCACCCCAATCCCCGCGAATGACGCGCGCTGTTCAGTGGCTACTCGCCCTGAATATCGGGATCTATTTCCTGCAGCTGACGCTGTTTGGGTCGGATGCCGTGTACTCGGCGCTCGCTCTCGATCCAGCTCGCTTCCCCGCGGCCTGGTGGACGCTCGTCACGTACATGTTCGTCCACGCGTGGCTGGCGCACCTCGCGTTCAACATGTTCACGCTGTGGATGTTCGGACCGCGTCTGGAGCAGGAGTGGGGCACCCGCAGCTTCGTCCAGTTCTACCTCTGGTGCGGAATCGGCGGTGCGATCGCGCACCTCGTGTTCGCGAGACACTCGTCGGTCATTGGAGCTTCCGGTGCAATCAGTGGAGTGCTCGTTGCCTACGCGCTGCGCTGGCCGGACGAGGAGGTCTACCTTTTCGGTGTCATTCCGATGAAGTCGCGCTGGCTGGTAGCGGCGCTGCTGGGGATGAACATCATCTTTGCCCTCTCGCCAAGCTCACGGATCGACTGGACAGCGCATGTCGGTGGAATGGCATTCGGCTGGATCTTCCTGAAGCTGTACGCCGTTGGTGGAATCAACCGCGTGAGGGGCTGGGTGTCTGCGGTGCCCGATGAATCCGAGGACATGCCACGGGCGGTTCCGCGAAATCGGGCGCCGATGCGTGATCGTGGCGGAAGCGTCGACGAAGTGGTAGCGCGCAGCAACGCGATGGTTTTGCGCCAAAGCAAACCAGTGCAGCACGTGCCGAAGCAGGAGACCCCGAAGGAGTACGCGGCGAGAGTGAATCGAGTGCTCGACAAGATCTCGCAGCAGGGGATCGACAGTCTCACCCGAGATGAGAGACGGCTGCTCGAGGAGATGTCCCGCAAACTGAGAGAAACAGAGTGAGGGGTGCGGACTAACTGCCTAGTCCGAAGTGCGGACTAATTGAGGAGTACGGACTAATTGAGGATCGAGGACTAGCCCGGAGCGGCGGCGTCCTCCGCCAATTGATACGAGGCAAACCTCAGTGCATTGTTCGGGATGCCCAAGCCCGAGCTACTTGAAACCTTCGACAATCCGTACGCGAACCGTGACTACGAGATCCACATGGACTGCTCGGAGTTCACGTCGCTTTGCCCGCTTGGTGGCATAGAGACTGACGCGTCTGAGCTCGAGCTATTGAAGGGCGGCGCGCCGGACTTCGGAACGATTCGGATCACGTACGTGCCAGCGGCAAAATGCATCGAGCTCAAAAGTCTCAAGCTCTATTTGTGGAGCTTCCGCAACGACGGAATCTTCTACGAACGCGCGGTCAACCGAATTCTCGATGATCTCGTTGGCAGCTGCTCGCCAAAGTGGATGAGAGTAGTGGGTGACTTCAACACTCGCGGCGGCATCAAATCGGTGATCACAGCGATTCACGGAACTGCGCCGTAACGCTGACCGCGCAGGAACAGAATGGTGGTAGCAGTCTTGCAC
>JBKOVX010000071.1:0-3981 GCA_046724115.1 Gemmatimonadota bacterium
GAGTCGAGGCGCGTCGTCGCCGCGAAGAACTCGCTTTACGGTTTCGTCCAACATGCGAAGGTACATGTCGAAGCCGACGGCGTGGACGAACCCCGACTGCTCCGGGCCGAGGAGATTCCCTGCCCCGCGCAGCTCGAGGTCCTTGAGCGCGATCTGATAACCGGCACCGAGCTGGGTGTGGTGCTCGAGGATAGTGAGCCGTCGGTTGGATTCTTCGTCGATGGAGTCCGGGACGAGCAGGTAGCAGCTGGCACGTCGGTGAGATCGACCGACGCGGCCGCGCAGTTGATACAGCTGCGCGAGGCCGAAGGTGTCGGCGCGATTCACGAACATCGTATTTGCATTCGGCACGTCGAGGCCCGACTCGACGATCATCGTCGAGACGAGCACGTCGATGTCCCCGTCGACGAAGGAGCGCATGATCTTCTCGAGGTCGCGCTCCCGCATCTGTCCGTGCCCGATGCCAATACGAGCGCGGGGGACCACCCGGCGGATGTGCTCCGCCATGCCATCGATTGTCTCGACCCTGTTGTGGACGAAGAAGACCTGTCCGCCGCGATCGAGCTCACGCGAGATGCCCTCGTCGATCAATCCGTCGTCCCATGGCTCGACGTAAGTGAGCACCGGCGAGCGGTCTCGCGGCGGCGTCTGCATCAGCGTCATGTCGCGCAGGCCGGCGAGGGAGAGGTGGAGCGTGCGCGGAATCGGAGTGGCGGTCAGCGTAAGTACATCGGTGTCGAGGCGAAGCTTCTTGAGTCGTTCCTTGTGTTTGACACCGAAGCGATGCTCCTCGTCAACAACGATAAGACCGAGCTGTGAGAACCCCACGTCGGCGCTAAGCAAGCGGTGGGTACCGATCACGATGTCGGTCTTGCCAGCCTTCAGGTCGGCGATCACAGCTTCCTGCTCTCTGGTCGTCTGGAAGCGACTGAGGGTGTCGATCTTCACCGGGAAATCGGCCAGTCGCTCGCCGAAGGTTCGCGAATGCTGGTCGGCGAGGATCGTCGTCGGGACGAGCACGACCACCTGCTTCCCGGACTGGACGGCTTTGAACGCGGCACGGACTGCGATCTCAGTCTTGCCGTAGCCGACGTCGCCGACGAGCAGTCGATCCATTGGACGCGGGCGCTCCATGTCGCCTTTCACATCGGTAGTCGCGGTGCGTTGGTCCGGCGTGTCCTCGAAAAGGAATGAGGATTCCAGCTGCCGCTGCCAGACCGTATCGGGCAGATGCGGCGGGCGGGTCGCGACTTTTCGGCGGGCGTAGAGATCCAGCAGCTCGACGGTCATCTCCTGTATTGCGGCGCGCGTCTTGTCGCGCTGCGATGCCCAGCGTTTTCCGCCCAGTGCATGGAGTCTGGGTGGCGGTGCTTCCGAGGTGATGTCAGCGGCGGACCGGTAGCGCTCTATCTGGTCGATGCGATAGAGCGGCACGTTGAGCCGATCGCCGCCTTCGTACTCGATGACCGCCACTTCGACGGTGCTCTCGCGCACGAACATCTTCTCCATGCCTCGATAGATGCCGACGCCGTGCTCGAGGTGGACGACGTAGTCACCGGGCTTGAGCGCGGTGAGACTCTCCAGCGCGCTGCCAGTCGCATAGCGTCTCGCTCGTCGAAAGCGTCGCTCGCGGCGGAAGATTTCGTGGTCGGTAAGAACGCGATAGCCGGCGAACATCCCGCGGGGCGGGAGCACAAATCCGCCATCGAGAACCCCGATCGCCAGGCTGGCCGGTGAGACCCGATCGTCGTTCAAAAGCTCGTCGAGTCGCTCGGCCTGGCCGGCGTTGTCGCAAAGGATCACGGTGGGGATTCCGTCGGCGACGATTTGTTTGAGCCGCTTGATGTCGCGCTGGATCTCCTCCGGCTCGCGGAACGGAAAACTCAGCGATGCATCTTCGCCGGAGAGATCGATGGTGCCGTAGGAGCGGAGCGCCCTCAACGTCTCCTCGGGCGACTCGAACAATTCGTCGCGGCTGGGCGTGTCTTCGCCGCGGCGACGGGCGAGATCGATGTGGTGCTGTGCCTCGGTCCACGTCCGTTCCAGCTCGGGGCTCATGTGAGTGCCGCGCGGAATCACCAGGAGCGTATCTGGCGGAAAGAGCGCGCGAATCGAGGAGCGGGCCGGCTCGACATCTCCGGTGACGATCTGCCCATCGACCGGTAGAATGAGCGCGAGCTCCGCGTCACGCGTCGACCGCTGCGTAAGCAGATCGAAGTGCCGCAGCTCGGTGATGTCGTCGCCCCAGAACTCGAGGCGCACCGGCTCCGCCATCCCGAAGCTGTAGATGTCGAAGATCCCGCCGCGAACGCTGAACTGCGAGACGTCTTCCACCATCGGGACTCGCTCGAACCCAATCGATTCGAGGTGGGCGGCGAGCTCCTCGGGCCGGCGCGTGTCACCCTTCCGGAGCTCGAGGCGAGCAGCCGCGAGTGCTCTCGGCAATTGAGTGCGCTCGAGGAGCGCGCGGCTCGTTGTCACTACGATTCGAAGGTCGCTGCGACCGACTCGCTCCAGCGTTTCGACGCGCTCGCCGGCGATCTCGGCATGCGCTTCAGCCTCGCCGAAGCTCTCGCGTGGAGGGTAGAACGCGACTTGATCGGGCTCGACGAGCGTGCTCAGGTCAGCCAGCCACCTCTCGGCGCCCGCGACGTCGTCACTGACGACGACAAAAAACCGCTGCGAGACGGCCCGGGCGAGCGCAGCGATCATCACGGCGTCGCTGGAGCCGTGGAGCCCCGCTACACCGACGCGAGCCGAGGGCCCGGGGAGTCTTTCGCGAAGCTCAGTGAATTCCCCTAGTGCTTGGGCTATGTCGAGGAGCTGCGGGAGAGGCATGGCGCAAGGTAAAACTACCGTGAATCAGCAGGTAGCCGCGCGACCGCGTAGCTCATATAGAAACTTCGGGCTTGCAGATTGCTGATACATCTGCCCAAATTGTATACAAACCTCAGGAGGGCTTCGATGCGCGCAATTAGACTGGGATCGGTGCTGGGCACCACGGCACTAATGCTTTGCGTGTTGAGCTCACCTTCGGAGGCGCAGCAGAAAGCCAGCAAGCGCGCGCCGAGCATCCGGATTTACTCGAGCAGCGGCGAGGCTCTGATCAACACGACTACCTATATCCAACCGGAGATCGCCCTCACCGAGGATGCGTACGTGTTCGCGGTCGAGATGGATCTCGATGGGCAGATCCAGGTGCTGCATCCTGATTTTCCGGGATTGTCGGTCAAAATCTCCGCTCACAAGGACCTGCAGCTGCCGAATTTCTTCGTTGGATTCAACCAGGCGACGCCCAACGGCGGAGTCTATACATCGGCGGGATTCGTTCGCTACAGCCCGTACGGCGGTTACATGGACGCGCGTGGGACGGTGATCGCGCTGGCATCGCGCGCTCCGTTCAATCTCGACGCGATCTCCAGCGGGCGCGACTGGGATATCGTTGCGCTCCGCCGGTTCCTCGAGAATCGCACTCCACAGGACGCGATGAACGCACTCGCAAACTATCTCGGGGCGAAGGGTGAGCCGATTGGACGCGACTACATGCGCTTTGCCGGCGGCGCGACCAACCGGTACGCCTACGACTACGGGTACGGCTATGATAACTACGCTTACTTCTCGCCCTGCGACCTCCGTTACAGTTTCTACGGTGGTCTTGGTTTCGCGCAGTTAGCGGCGATTAACCGCCTGCATCGAGCGCGTGCAGCTGGCCAGAACCCGCAGATTGTCGGCTACGACTTCTGTGGCATCCCCATCATCTCCTTTGGCCCCGTAGTAGCTGGAGGATTCCCGCAGCCGCGTCCGCGGCATCCGGGTGACACCACTGTATTTCCCAAGGCGCGCTTCCCCGGGCACGGAACACCGAGGCATCCGGCTGAGGCGTCGGCCGAAGGAGTCTTCCCGCTGCCGCATCGTGCCGGGGTCGGCGAGATGGGCGACGTGACGATCACCGCGCCAAAGGGACGCCGCGGTGAGCCGCTT
>JBKOVX010000198.1:0-6808 GCA_046724115.1 Gemmatimonadota bacterium
GGGAGAACCACTTCTCTTCGGTCCTGGCTCGATTCATGTGGCTCACACGCCCGACGAGTACATCGACGTCGAGGAGCTGCGCAATAGTGTCGACACGTATGAACGACTCGCCAAAACACTTCTTGCACGATGACGATACCCATTCCGGGAAATAGAAAATCCAAGTGGCCGGTCGCCGTGCTCGGCGCGACTGGCGCTGTCGGCCAGATGTTCGTGCGGCTGCTGGCGAATCATCCGTGGTTCGAGGTCGCCGAGCTGGCGGCTTCCGAGCGTTCCGCCGGCAAGAAATACGGTGAGGCTACGCGCTGGCTGGAAGGATCGCCGCCTCCTGCGGCAATTCAGAATCGACGCGTCATCGCCTGCGATCCCGGCGTCGTCAGCGCGCCGATCGTGTTCTCGGCACTCGACGCCACCGTCGCCGGAGAAGTCGAGGCTGCTTTCGCAAAGGCAGGAAAATTCGTGCTGAGCAACGCCAAGAACTTCAGGATGGAGCCGGACGTACCGCTCGTGATCCCCGAGGTGAACGGCGATCATCTGGCGCTCATCGAGTGTCAGCGGAAAAGGCGCGGCTGGGATGGAGCCATCGTAACCAACGCTAATTGTTCGGCCACTGTTGCCGCAGTAGCGCTGGCGCCGCTGCACCAGAAATTCGGCATCAGGCAGCTCTTTCTGTCGACGATGCAGGCGGTCTCGGGCGCCGGTTATCCCGGTGTCCCCTCGCTCGACATACTCGGCAACGTGATTCCGTACATCGCCGACGAAGAGCCAAAGCTCGAGCGCGAGATGCTGAAGCTGCTCGGAACTTTCCAGGACGGCGAAATAACGAGCGCGGGCTTCAAGGTGAGCGCCCACACCAACCGCGTCCCGGTGGAGCACGGCCACACCATCTGCATGACGATCGGCTTCGAGGACAGCCCGACTCCGGAAGCGGCGATCGACACCATGAAGTCCTGGGAAGGTCTCTCATCGACAGCCGGTCTGCCGACGAGACCGAAGCATCCACTCGTAGTCAGTGATGCCGTGGATCGGCCGCAGCCGAAGCGCGATGTGAATGCCGGCGACGGGATGACCGTCACCGTCGGGCGAGTTCGCCGCGATGCAATTCTCGACCTGCGAATGGTTGCCCTCGGACACAACACGGTTCGTGGCGCCGCGGGCGGCTCCGTGCTGAACGCCGAGCTTCTTGCCAGCACCGGCGGTCTCGACTCTACGTGATCGTCGTCAAGTTTGGCGGCACTTCGGTAGGCGACGCCGAGGCGATCGAGCGTGCGGCTGCCATCGTGAAAGGCAGACTCGACAGGCAACCAGCGGTAGTGGTGTCGGCGCTCGGCGGGGCGACGAATTCGCTCCTGGCAATCGGTGAGCAATCCGCAAAGGGTCATCTAATCGGAGCGTTGCGTGGTGTGGAGACGCTGCGCGATCGCCACTTTCAGCAATGCGAGAAGCTCCTCGGCACGTCGGAGGAAGCGTCGGAGGTTGCCGCCGAGATGAGCGCGACGTTCGACGAGCTGGCGAGTCTGGCGGAAGCCTTATCGGTGCTTGGTCACGCCACACCGCGCAGCTTCGACGCCATCGCCGCGTTCGGAGAACAACTCTCGTCGCACATGGTGGCGGCTTTCTTCAAATTGCGCGGGATTCCCGCCGAGCACATCGATGCGCGCGATGTGTTCGTGACTGACGACAACTTCATGGGAGCCGAACCGCAGACGGACGTGATAGCTGAAAAAGCGCGTGACCTTGTGCAGCCGCTGATCCAGGAAGGGAAGGTGCCGGTGATGGGCGGGTTCATCGGGCGAACACCCGGCGGTATCACCACCACACTCGGCCGTGGCGGCTCGGACTACAGCGCGTCGCTGCTCGGCGCGGCGTTGCACGCCGACGCGATCGAGATCTGGACGGATGTCGACGGCATGCTCACCGCCGACCCGCGCGTCGTGAAGGGATCGCAGCTGATAGAGCAGATCCGATTCGACGAGGCTTCGGAGCTGGCGTCATTCGGGGCGAAGGTACTGCATCCGAACACGATTGCGCCCGCGGTTCGCCTTGGTATTCCGGTATTCATCTACAACTCGCGCAATCCAAAGGGTACTGGCACCCGCATCACGTTCGACGCACCGCGCCGCGCCGTGAGCGCGATCGCCGGGAAGAAGGGAATTACGCTCGTCAAAGTTGGGGCGGCGAAGATGTTGTTCGCCCGGGGATTTCTGAGGCGGGTGTTCGAGATTTTCGAGAAGAACGGAATCTCCGTCGATGTCGTCGCCACTTCCGAAGTCTCGGTGTCGGTGACCGTAGACGGCGACTCCGGCCTCGAATCATTGGTTGTCGATCTCTCGGCGCTCGGCGACGTAGCGGTGGAGAGGGACAGAGCGATCGTCGCGGTCGTTGGTGCGGCGATAAGCGAGGACAGCGGCGCGATGGGTCGCGCGATTGGCGCACTCGACGGAATCAGAGTACACATGATGTCGCTCAGCGCCACGGGAATAAACTTGACGGTGATAGTCGATGGCGATCAGCTGAATCCGGCTATGGAGCGTTTGCACGACGCCTTCTTCGAGCGGTCCGGCAAATGACCATTCACAAGCTCGCGATAATCGGCGACGGCAAGATGGGTCAGGCGATTCGCCTGCTTGCCCTCGAGCGAGGCTGGCGAGTGACCGCCGTTGTCGGCGAGCGCGAGAGCGCCGATGGCGTCGGAATCAGCAGACTGTCACTGGGCGAGCCGGACGTCGCGGTTGAATTCACCCAACCCAGTGCGGCGGTGCAGAACGTGATGGCATGCCTGCGCGCTCGCGTCCCTGTCGTCGTCGGTACCACTGGGTGGTACGACTCGCTTCAGGAAGTAACGCGTGTCGCGACGGAGACGGGAACGGGACTTCTGTGGTCGCCGAATTTTTCGCTGGGGGTCAACGTGCTGATCGAGCTGGCGCGATATGCTGCCAAGCTGATGAGCCATCTGGAAGACTTCGACGCACACATCGTCGAGACGCACCACGCGAAGAAGAAAGACGCGCCGTCGGGCACCGCCATCGCTATCGCCAAGGCGGCCAGCGATGCGCTGGAGCGGCCGATACCCACCACGAGCGTCAGGACCGGATTCGTTCCGGGGACCCACGAGCTGGTTTTCGACGCTGCGTTCGAGCAACTATCGCTCACCCACATCGCGCGCGACCGCCGCGTGTTCGCGGAGGGCGCTCTGAAAGCCGCGGACTGGCTGGTCGGTAGAAAGGGAGTTTTTACGATGCGTGACGTGCTGGAGCTGCCGGCGAGAAGCCAGGCGTGAAACCCTGGGCGAGACATCTCGTAGGATTTGACATGGTTAACCAACGCGCGACTCTCGTTTTCGCCGCGGCAGCGCTCGCTGCGACAGGCTGCCGCCGTGCCGGCTCCGATCCAGTTCCGGCCAGCCTTCCCGGCACCTACGTCTACGCCGCAAAAGGCTCGACGTTCAAAAAGCCGTGGGAGGTATCAGCGCGGATCGCTCTGACGCCTGACAAGCACTTCAGTTTTACGATGGACAAGGCCTTCGAAGGGAACCGGGATTCTACTGAAACGAGCGTCGGCACGTATTCAGTCGACGGAGATCATATCCTCCTCAGTGAAGGTGAGGAGCCCGGACCTTCGCACGAGGTCCATAAGCTGTTGATCAAGGCGGATTCGCTGATCGCCGAGGTAGGCTGGACGGCGGAGTTGTTCATCAAGGGCGTCGGCGCGCCCAACGTCGTCTTCGTCAAGCAGCGCACGGGCTAGCCGCACTCGCACGCGGCCGCGGGAGCCGCATACATTTAGCGTATGAACTCCCAGCGGCTCACCGGCTGTGGAACCGCGCTCGTCACTCCGTTCACCAAATCCGGCGAAATAGACGAGCGGTCCCTGAGATCCTTTGTCGACTGGCAGATCGCGAGCGGCGTCCACTTTGTGGTTCCCTGCGGGTCCACCGGAGAGGCGGCGACGATGACCGTCGAGGAGCACCGTCGCGTAGTCGAGATAACCGTCGAGCAGACTGCCGGCCGGGTGCCGGTCGTCGCGGGCGCCGCATCCAACGACACACAAAAGGCGATCGCGCTCTCTCGCGAGATGGCAAGGGTCGGTGCGACGCACCTGCTGCACGCGTCGCCGATGTACAACAAGCCGCCGCAACGCGGGATCGTCGCCCACTTTCGGGCGATCGCTGACGCCGTGCAAATACCAATCGTCGTGTACAACGTGCCGGGTCGGACGGCCAGCAACATTGAGGCGGCGACCACGCTCGAGCTGGCCGAGCACGAAAACATCATCGCGGTGAAAGAGGCGTCGGGGAATCTGGCCCAAATCGGAGAGATCATCCGGCACCGGCCGGCGCGTTTCTCAGTGCTCTCCGGCGACGATCCGGTGACGCTACAGGTAATGGCGGACGGAGGCGATGGTGTGGTGTCGGTCACCTCCAACGCCGTTCCGCAGCTGGTGGCGCGCCTGACGGAGTGCGCGGCGGCAGGAAACTTTGCGTCTGCGCGCGAGATTCATCATCAGCTGGCGGAATGGACAGTCGCTGCGTTTGTCGAGTCCAATCCGATTCCGGTCAAAGCTGGCCTGGCGATGATGGGAAAAATGGCGAACGTGCTTCGCCTACCGCTCGTCCCGCTCGCCGAGAAATTCGAGGCGACCGTGCGCGCCGCTCTGGTATCAGTGGGAGCTCTCACTGCGTGAGCTCTATCGATTCCCACGAGCTCGAGAAGCGAATTGATTCACTTTCCACGACACCGCCGGGTGCGGAGCTTCCGGACGATGCGCGGACCGTCGTAAGAAAGCTTCTCGATGCGCTGGAAGCCGGACAGGTGCGGGCGGCGGCGAAGGATCCAGCGTCTGGTGAGTGGCGCGCGGTTCCCTGGGTCAAGCGTGGGATACTTCTCGGCTTTCGGGTCGGTGGAATCGTCGACATGTCGCTTGGCGATGGGGATGCAGATGTCGTTTTTTCTTTTTTCGACAAGGACACCTATCCGCCGCGGAGATTGACGCGCGCCGATGGAGTCCGCGTCGTGCCCGGGGGATCCAGCATCAGGCGCGGCGCTTATGTCGCGAGTGGAGTTGTGTGCATGCCGCCGATGTATATCAACGTCGGCGCGCACGTCGGCGCCGGCACGATGATCGATTCGCATGCGTTGGTCGGTTCGTGCGCTCAGGTCGGCGAGAGAGTCCACCTGAGCGCTTCGGCGCAGCTCGGCGGCGTACTGGAGCCGGTCAATGCCGCACCAGTCGTTGTTGAAGATGACGTCGTGATCGGCGGGAATTGCGGGATCTACGAGGGCACCGTCGTTCGCAAACGGGCCGTGATCGGCGCCGGAGTGATTCTGACCCGCGGGACTCCGGTCTATGATCTCGAGCGCCAAACCGTTCATCGGGCATCGAGCGGAAACCCGCTCGTCATTCCTGAGAATGCCGTCGTCGTGCCGGGGGCCCGATCCATCAAGGAAGGATGGGGTGAGAGCATGGGCCTTTCTCTGCAGACTCCGGTCATCGTGAAATACCGCGACGAAAAAACCGACGCGGCAACCGCGCTCGAGTCTTGGCTCCGTTGAGAGTTTCGGGCACGATCCGCGTGCCCGGCGACAAATCGATCTCCCACCGCGCACTGATTCTTTCTTCATTGGCGGAGGGCGAGTCAACAGTGCGTGGCATCCTCGACAGCGAGGATGTTCAGTCGACGGCGAGCGTGCTCCGATTACTCGGAGCCGAGATTCCACAGCTCGCCGAGACCATGCGGATCAGAGGGCGGGGGTTGCGTGGTCTCAAGCACCCGCGCGCGGCGCTCGACTGCGGAAACAGCGGCACGACGACGCGATTGATGGCGGGTGTCGTCGCGGCGCATCCATTCTCGGCGCGTTTTCTCGGCGATGCGAGCCTGAGCCGCCGCCCGATGAAGCGAGTTGCCGAACCGCTGACGTACATGGGCGCGCAATTCGAGTTCGAGCACGGCGACGGTCTGCCGATGACAGTGCACGGGGTCGACCTGCGCAGCGTCGACTGGGACACCGGCGGATCGAGCGCACAAGTCAAAAGCGCGATTCTGCTCGCGGGCCTGGTCTCGGCGGTTGAAGTGCGCGTCACCGAGAAATCGTTGTCACGTGATCATACCGAGCGAATGTTGCGGGCGATGGGCGTCGACGTGGAAAACGACAAGTGTCAGGTTTGCCTCCGACCTTCTCGTCGGCTGAACGCGATTGAGATCAACGTCCCGGCCGATCCGTCGTCGGCCGCGTTTTTCGTTGCGCTGGCTTCGATGGTTCCGGAAGGGGAATTGACGCTGACGGACGTGTGCCTGAATCCGACACGAACGGGTTTTTTTCAGGCGATGCGTCGCATGGGCGCAAACCTCGAGGAAAAGCAGACCATGTCGAGCGCGGGTGAGGAGATCGGTTCGGTGCGCGTGACGCCGGCGACTCTGCGCAGCGCGCGTATCACCGCCGCGGAGGTGCCCGCGATGATCGACGAGCTGCCGTTGCTCGCTTGCGTCGCGGCGGGAGCTGGTGTGGAGCTGGAGATAAGCGGCGCGGGAGAGCTGCGAGTAAAAGAGAGCGACCGCATCAGCACCGTCATCCAAAATCTTCGCGCCGTCGGCGCGAACGTCGAGGAGCTGCCAGACGGACTTCGCGTGCTCCGCGGGCGCGCCGATTTGTCGGGGACCATCGATCCACGTCGCGATCATCGCATCGCGATGGCGTTCGGAATTCTCTCAGCGGCGACCGGCAATCGAATCACGGTGAAGGACCCCGAAGTCGTGGCGGTTTCCTATCCGCGATTCTGGGATGACCTGCGCAGAGTGACGGCCCCATGA
>JBKOVX010000007.1:0-9750 GCA_046724115.1 Gemmatimonadota bacterium
GCACGCGGGAGCGACAGCGACGACGGCCCCGGTGCCAGCGGGCGCACCGACCAAAGACAACGGCGAGGCGCCCCCCCGGGCAGATTGATGCCCGAATCGATGCGGATTCAGCGCGCCATCGCGCGCGCCGGAGTCGCCTCACGACGAGCCGCCGATGACCTCGTTGCAGCGGGCCGGGTGCGCATCAACGGCCAGGTCGCGGTGATCGGCCAAACCGTGGATCCCGCGCGCGACGAGATCCTTGTCGACGGCAAACCCATCGCAGCTCCAGCAGAAGTCCGGTGGCTCGTCCTCAACAAGCCGACTGGGGTCCTGACCACCCGGTCCGATCCCGCCGGACGGCGTACGGTCTTTGATATCATCGACGACACTCCGGGCATGACCTACGTCGGCCGGCTCGATTATATGACCGAAGGCGTGCTACTCCTGACTACAGACGGTGAAGCGGCGCACAAATTGACACATCCGAGCGGCGAGATAGACCGGACTTACCTCGCTACCGTGCGGGGCGACGGTGCGGCCGCGGCACGAGCAGCGATGAAAGGGGTAGAGCTTGAGGATGGATGGGTCATACCCCGCGAGTTTCAGCCTCGGCGAATCGGCAGGGGATCGTGGGAGATCGAGATCACGATCGCCGAGGGCAGGACGAGAGAGGTAAGACGACTGTGTGAAGCGCTGGGCTTGCAGGTCGAGCGCCTGGTGAGGACGAAATTCGGTCCAGTAAAACTGGGATCGTTGGCATCGGGGAAGACGCGGAACCTGACGGCACGGGAAGCGGAGATCATCACCGCGCTCACGAAGAGCGGCGGCAAGAGCAAGAACACTACGCGAGGAACAAGACGTGAGCGCACAAACCGTTACAGCCGCTGATGCATCCATCGTTCAGGAGGTCGTTCATCAGGTAGGCAAGCGCATCGTCGGCCAGGATTACATGGTCGAACGGCTGATGATAAGCCTGCTGACCGGCGGCCACGTGTTGCTGGAAGGAGTGCCCGGTCTCGCCAAGACGCTGACCGTGCGCACGATGGCCGAGACGATCAACACATCCTTCAGTCGCATTCAGTTCACGCCCGACCTCCTGCCGGCAGACGTCGTCGGCACTCAGATCTACGATCAATCCAACGGCAGATTCTCGGTGAAGAAGGGGCCGATCTTCGCCAACATCATCCTTGCCGACGAGATCAACCGCGCGCCAGCCAAGGTCCAGGCGGCGCTCCTCGAGGCGATGCAGGAAAAGCAGGTCACCATCGGCGGCACAACCCACATTCTCGAAGAGCCATTCCTCGTTCTGGCGACGCAGAACCCGATCGAGCAGGAAGGAACTTACCCGCTACCCGAAGCGCAGGTCGATCGCTTCATGCTCAAGCTGCACGTCGGCTACCCGTCGCGCGAGGAAGAGAAGGAAGTGCTGCGGCGGATGGCGAGCGGCGAGCCGATTCCCGTCGACCGCGTCGCCTCACCGAAGCAGATACTCGAGACACGTCGCCACGTCGCGGAGCTCTACATCGATGAACGCATTGTCGACTATATCGTCGAGATCGTGCACGCCACGCGCAATCCGGAACAAGCGGGATTGCCCGAGCTGAAGCCGCTGATCGAATTCGGCGCCAGCCCGCGCGCGACGCTGTCACTCGCTCAGGGATCGCGGGCACATGCTTTCCTGCGGGGTCGCGCGTTCGTGACGCCGGAGGATGTGAAGGCGATCGCACCCGACGTGCTCCGTCATCGTGTCCTCCGCACCTATGAGGCGGAAGCGGAAGAAGTGACGAGCGACGAGATCGTCAGCCGCATTCTCGAGGCGATTCCGGTTCCGTGATCGGCATCTTTCGCGCTCGTCGCCGCGGGAAGGAGGTTCCCAAGAGAACTCCCGAGAAACCAATGGGAGTGCCGCCGGAGATCCTCCGCCAGGTCAAGCTGATCGAGTTGCGCACGCGCGGACTGGTGAATTCCGTGTTCACCGGAGAGTACCGCTCGGTCTTCAAAGGCCAGGGCATGGAGTTCTCCGAGGTACGAGAATACCAGCCCGGCGACGAGGTCCGTTCGATCGACTGGAACGTGACGGCGCGGATGCGACGACCGTTCGTCAAGCGGTATATCGAGGAGCGCGAGCTCACGGTCATGCTCGTCGTGGATCTGTCCGGCTCCGAAAGATTCGGCACGGTCAAGCGATTCAAGAGCGAGCTGGCGAGCGAGCTCGCCGCGGTGCTGGCCATGTCCGCGGTGCGCAACAACGACCGCGTTGGCGTTCTCCTTTTCACCGACCGCATCGAGCACGTGATTCCGCCGCGAAAGGGAAGGAGGCACGTGCTGCGCATCATTCGCGACCTCCTCGCGTTCGAGCCGGTTGGCCGCGGCACGGACATGGTCCGCGCGATCGACTATGTGGCGAAAATGCTCAACCAAAAAGCCATCGTGTTCATCGTCTCGGATTTTCTGGAGGAAGAGATCTCGCACCCGCTGAAGCTGCTGGCGCAGCACCATGACGTAGTAGCCGTTACCGTCGATGATCCGAGCGAGCGAGAGCTGCCCGACATTGGAATTGCCCGACTCATCGATCCGGAGACCGGCGATACACTCGAGATCGACACGAGCAGCCCGAACGTGCGCGACGCTTACACCGAGCGAGTCATGACCGAGCGCGAGGAGCGAAAGCATCTGCTGCGTCGCCTCGCGATCGATGAGGTTCCGGTCCACACCGAAGGCGGCGTCGTGGAGCCGCTGCTGCGTTTCTTCCGCACGCGAGAGACGCGCCTCCGCCGGTGACGTTCGTAAGTCTGCTGTGGCTGCTCCTGCAGGCGACAGTTCCGCAGGCCTCACCCGCGGGGGCGAATGGGCTGCCGGTGCAAATGGGCTTTCGCGTAACTCCGGACACGGTTCTCATCGGCCAGCCGTTCAGCCTCTTCGTCAAGGTTCTGGCGCCGACGGGTGTCCGCTTCGAGTTCCCGGCCGGCCCCGACACGACGACCCAGAACGGAGTTCGTCCAATCGAGCTTCGTGGCGAGAAACTCGTCTCCCAGCTCGGTGACACAGCGGTGGCGCTTTACCGGCTCGTTGCATGGGATATAGGCACCCAGCCGCTTCGCATTCCGGAAGTGCGCGTCACGTTCGAGGGACAGGAGCGACGCCCGTCGCTCGCCACCGCATCGGTGTTCGTCAAATCGGTGCTTCCGGCCGACACGTCGCTGCGAGTCCCCAAACCGGCGCGCCCACTCATTGTGCTCCCCGTTATCAACTGGCTGCGCTGGCTGGCGCTGCTGGCGGCGATCGTAGCTCTCGCTCTCGCGTGGTGGGCGTGGAGACGATACCGGAATAGACCGAAGCCGCCAGTGGATCCGTACGTCCGTGCGCAGCAGGAGTTCGCAAAGGTCGAATCGCGTCGACTAATCGAGACCGGCGAGCCCGAAGAGTACGTTGCCGCGATGGTGGATGTCACTCGTGAATATCTGGCTGCCCGCGTTCCGGGCGTGCGAAGATCAGATACAACCAACGAGCTGTTGAGAGCGATGCAGCCGCGCCAGGGAATAGAAGTCGAGTTGCCGCAGCTGCTCGAGCGCGCCGACCTTGTGAAGTTTGCGCGCGCCAGCGTCAACGAGCAGGATGCGCGAGACGCGGGCGCGCAGCTGCGAGCAATCGTCGATCACGTTGAGGCACGGGTAAATCCCGAATCAGAACCAGCGAAGCGGCTCGCCGCCGCCAGGGCACGGGCTGCATGAACGTCTTCGGTCTCTTCGAATTCTTTACGCCCGAAGCCCTCTGGCTCCTGCTGCTGTTGCCGGCGTGGTGGCTGTGGCGCCGATTTCGTCGAAAAGATGCTATCGTCTTTTCGCGCACGTCGGTGCTCGCCAGGGGACCTCATGTCGGTAGTTGGGTGCCAAAAGCGATCTTCATCCTGCGAAACCTCGTGCTGGCGTTTCTGGTCGTGGCGCTTGCACGACCACGCTCCGGTGCCCACACCGAGACCCAGACGAGCGAAGGAATCAACATCGTTCTCGCCATCGACTTGTCAAGCTCGATGCTGGCGCTCGATTTCCGTCCGAGCAATCGGATCGAGGTCGCAAAGGCGACGGTCAAGAGATTCATCGCCCGCCGCACTTCGGATCGAATCGGGGTTATCGCGTTCGCGGGCGAAGCGCTGACCCAGGTCCCGCTCACCACTGATTACCCGGTGGTCATGCAAGCGGTTTCCAACCTTCAGGCGGGACAGCTCGAGGACGGTACAGCGATCGGGACCGGAATCGCAACCGCGGCCAATCGTCTGCGCGATGCGCCTGGCAAGTCAAAAGTCATGATTCTTCTGACCGACGGAGTCAACAATCGGGGGAGTATCGAACCGCTCGTCGCCGCCAAAGCCGCGGAGGCATACGGAATCAAGATCTACACGATTGGCGTGGGTAGTGTCGGAATGGCACCCGTGCCGGTGGGGAGAAACGCCGCCGGCGGCCTGCGGTACGAGTACCAGCCGGTCGAGATCGATGAAGCGCTTCTCAGCAACATCGCCCGCATGACCGGCGGTAGATACTTCCGCGCTCGCGATGCCGCGGCTCTGCAGAACATTTACTCGTACATCGACCAGATGGAGCGAGCGCCCGTTCATTCGACGACGGTAGTTCGCTATCGCGAGCTATATCGCTGGGCGCTATTGGTGGGATTGCTGGCACTCTTCGGCGAGCTTTCGATCGTCGCGTGGAAGGCGCCACTGCCGTGAGCGCCATTTCTTTTCTCCGGTACATACAGTGGCCGTGGGCGCTGGCGTTGGCGGTCGTGCTCGCGTTTGCGACGGCCTGGCTCGTACGCTGGGGACTGCGCGCCCGCCGGCGGCGTCTTGCGCGCCTCGGAACAGAATCGATGATCGCGCGACTGGCGCCTTCAGTGACACTGCAACGCACCTGGACGGCGGTTGCGCTCGCGGCGACGGCGACGCTGCTGCTCGGGATCGCCTTTGCCGGACCGCGCTGGGGAGTAGAGCAGAACGTCGTCAAACAGCAGGGCGTCGATGTTGTTCTCGCCCTCGACGCTTCGCTCTCAATGCTGGCGACCGATGAAAAGCCAAGCCGGTTGCAGGCGATGAAACAGGAGATCGACAGGCTGCGAGACCTGTCGCCCGGAGATCGGTTCGCTCTGCTCGCGTTCGCGGGAAGAAGCTACATCCTCACGCCGCTGACCGTGGACAACAGCGCTCTCGATCTGTTTCTGCAGAATCTCGATCCATCGATTGTCGGGCAAGGCGGCAGCTCGCTCGCCAGCGCGCTCCGACAGGCGACCAACCTGTTGTCGCTCAGCAAGTCTCAGGGTGATAAAGCGATCATCCTTATGAGTGACGGTGAGGGCTTCGATAATCCCGATGAAGTCCTGTCGGAAGCGCGCCGGGCGGGGCAGTTGGGTTTCCTGGTCATAACCGTTGGCTTCGGCACGCCGGAAGGATCCACGATTCCCATCATCGAGAATCGGGTCGTGACGCAGAAGCGCGACGAAAACGGCAACGTTGTCGTGACCCACTACGATCCAGCGCTCCTCAAATCGATTGCGGAGGAAGCAAAGGGCGTCTTCGTCGATGCGCGCACGCCGAACAAGGCGGGCAGGATTCGACTCGCGCTCAACACTCTGCACGCGAATCCGCGCTCGCTCGTCTCCGGAGAAAACCTCGGCGTCCAGTTCCAATGGTTCGTGCTGGCCGCGCTCGCCTTCCTGCTGCTGGATACTTTCCTCCAAACGAAGCGCCGCAGCCGGCGCGCGGTCGCCGCCGCGGCGACTACCGCCACGATGCTACTGCTGACTACGACATCTTGCCGGAGACCAGAACGCGACAAGCCGGGAATTGCGCTTTACAACACCGGCACGACTCTACTGCTGCGCGATTCGCTGGCGCAGGCGATCCCGCCGCTGACGAAAGTCGTCGACTCGAAGGACGCCGAGGTCCGCCACCACGGGCGTTTCAATCTTGGGCTGGACTATCTGGTTAAGGGATTGCGCTCGAGGGATTCCGCCGACGCGCCGCTCGACAGCGCGTTATATCGCTACAAGCAGATTCTGGAAGTCGCGGTTGCTGATTCCGACGCCCGATGGAATTACGAGCTCGCGCTGCGCGCGAAGAAAGCGGGGGGTGGAGGAGGCGGCGGCGGTGGAGGCGGAGGTGGTGGCGGTGGCCAGAACAAAACGCCCAGCCCTGTGCCGGCGCAGAGTCAGAACCAGGCGCCGGCTCCAAAACCCGTACCTGGCATGACGCCTCAACAGGCGGAAGCCGTGCTCAACGCCGCCGAGGATCAGGAGACCGACGTCCAGGGCAAGCGACAAAAGAAGAATGTCCCCACCCCACCGAGGGGTAAGGATTGGTAGTTTGGGTATCGCCATGCCGGTGATCTCAATTCTTCCATCCGCTGTCGCCGACCAAATCGCCGCCGGCGAGGTGGTCGAGCGTCCGTCTTCAGTCGTGAAGGAGCTCGTCGAGAACGCGATCGACGCTGGAGCGACGACGATCGAGATCACCCTCGAGGACGGCGGACGCAAGCTGATTCGCGTCAGCGACGATGGATCCGGCATGAGTGCGGAGGATGTGCCGCTCGCGCTGGCTCGTCACGGCACGTCGAAGATCCGGAGCGCCTCCGATCTAGTGGGCGTCTCGACGTTCGGCTTTCGGGGAGAAGCACTCCCCGCGATCGCATCGGTCTCGATTTTCGAGCTCGAGACGGCTGCTGCAGATGGCGAAGGAACTGCCACCAAAGCCAGCGGCGGAAAAATCGGACGCGCCGAACGAGTAGCGCGACGACGGGGAACGACGGTCTCGGTGGGGCAGCTTTTCTACAACGTTCCAGCGCGCCTCAAGTTCCTGCGCAGCTCACGATCTGAATGGAGGAGCGCGGTCGAGGCGCTCACAGCACTCGCTCTCACCCAGCCGGGCATTCGCTTTCACCTCACACACGATGGGCGAAATGCATTGACGCTGCCGCCCGTTAGCAGCGTGCGCTCGCGTCTCGGCGGCATCTGGGGCGGCCGCTACGCCGAAGACCTGCTCGAAGTCGACGACGTGACTGGTGCGATTCATACCAGCGGTCTGGTTCAGCGGCCGGGAGATGTCGGCACCTCGACTCGTCGCGTCTTTCTTTCGATCAATGGACGCGCCGTTCGCGACGCGGGGATCGCGCGCGCCGTGGAAGCCGCGTACAGATCGACGATCGTCGCTGGCGTGCGCCCGTCGCTTTTTCTGAACGTGACTCTTTCTCCTGACATGGTCGACGTCAACGTTCATCCGGCCAAGGCGGAGGTGCGCTTCCGCGATCGCTGGTCGGTGGAGCGAGCGGTGGAGTCGGCGGTGCGTCGGGCGCTCGGAACTTTCGACAGCGCCGCGTCGCTCGGATTCCGTGGGTCGGGTTTCACCTTTCGTCGGGCCGATTTGCCGCCAGCCGTCGATGCGGAGATTTTGCGCGCGGAACCCGGGTACGAGTCGCCTTTGTTCGACAGCGGCACAGTGCCTGGCGAGAACGGGCACGAAGAATACGCGGCCGCCGTTTCCACCGAGGTAGCGCCGAGCCAGACCATTCCGCCGCTGTTCCAGTTAAAGCGCACGTACATCGCTTTCGAGCACGAAGACGGTCTGGTGCTAATTGACCAGCATTCCGCTCACGAGCGCGTTCTCTACGAACAGTTCATGCACACACTGGAGAGCGGGGCTGCACCAGCGCAGCGACTGCTCCTTCCGCTCACACTTCACCTCGGACCCGCCGAGGGCGAAGCATTCGATGCCAATCGCGAGTATCTCGAGCGCATCGGATTCGAGGTTGAGGGGTTCGGCGGGCACACGTTGATCGTGAACACCGTACCCATGCCCCATCCCCGCTTCGACGCAGAGCGCTGCCTTCGCGAGACGCTCGATTCACTGACTGGCGATCGCGTCGCCGGGGCGGCGGCGAAGCACGAGCGGCTCGCGGCGACCGTCGCCTGTAAGGCTGCCATCAAAGCAGGCGACGAGCTGTCGCAGGCAGAGATGCGCTCGCTGTTCGCGGCGCTGCGCGACACGACACTGCCGGCCCACGACGTCCACGGCCGCTCGACGATCGTTCATCTGACCTGGGACGAGGTCGAGCGCCGCTTTGGCCGCAAGTAAGCTACGGATCATCTGCGGACCCACTGGCGCTGGAAAGTCCGACGCAGCGCTGGAGCTCGCCGCTGCGCGCGATGCAGCGATCGTCAGCGCCGATTCACGCCAGGTCTATTGCTATTTCAACATCGGCACGGCGAAACCCACGCGAGAGGAGTGCGCGCGAGCGACCCATTACGGAGTCGATGTCGCCGAGCCGACCGAGCGCTATTCGGCTGCCCGGTGGGCAGCTGAAGCGGACGAATGGATCGAGAGCGCGGCCGAAATCGAGAAAACTCCGGTCGTCGTCGGCGGAACAGGACTCTATATCAAAGCGCTCGTCGAGCCGCTGTTCGAGGCTCCCGAGATCGATCCAGTGCAGCGTGCGCAACTGGAACGGGAGCTCGAAAAAAAATCTCTGGGCGAGCTTCGCCAGTGGTGCCGCACACTCGATCCGGCGCGTGCCCACCTCGGCCGTGCGCAGCTGACGCGAGCGATCGAGACAGCGGTGCTGACGGGCATGCGGATCAGTGACTTGCACGCCGAGCACCAGGCGTCGCCGCCTTCGCACCAGTACGCCGACGCACTCTACCTTGTCGTTGACCCGGAATCGGCGCTGCCGTCGCGAATCGAACGACGCGTCGATTCAATGCTGAAGACCGGCTGGGCGGACGAAGTGCGCGAGCTGATCGACAAAGTTCCGCCGGACGCTCCAGCGTGGAAAGCAAGCGGATACCGCGTGATGCGCGATCACATCGAGGGGCGATGCGATTTGTCAACCGCGAGACAGTCGGTCATTATTGAGACACGACAGTACGCGAAGCGACAGCGTACGTGGTTTCGAAACCAGCTGCCCGAAGCGGCGGTTACACGCGTAAATCCTGAAGACTCTCGAGCGAGTGCTGTTGTGCGCGAGTGGTGGGAGAGAGCTGAGTGAAGATTGGTATCACCTGTTATCCAACATACGGTGGCTCGGGCGCCGTTGCGACCGAGCTGGGTATTGCCCTCGCGTCGCGAGGGCACGAGATCCACTTCATCACCTATCGGCAGCCGTTCCGGCTGCCGTCGTTTCTTCCGCGCATCTTCTTCCACGAAGTGGACGTCGGACGCTATCCCCTTTTCGAGTTTCCGCCGTACGATCTGGCGTTGGCGGTCCGGATGCACGAAGTCGTACGAACGCACGGGCTCGAGCTGCTGCATTGCCACTATGCAATTCCTCACGCCGCCAGCGCCTGGATCGCGCGGGAGATGTTGCGTGAGGCGGGACAGGACGTTCAGGTCGTTACCACGCTCCACGGCACGGACATCACCATCGTCGGCCAGGACCCGTCGTTTTATCCCATCACCAAGTTCTCCATCGAGAAGTCCGACCGGATAACGGCCGTGTCACAGTACCTGCGCGAGGAGACGTGCCGCGCGTTCGGCTGCGAGGGACCGGCCATCGAGGTGATCCACAATTTCATCGACCCCGATGTCTACAATCGCGAGAAATATCCTCCACTGCTGAAAAAGGAATTTGGCGCGAGCAAGCCCATTCTCATGCACGTGTCGAACTTCCGGACGGTGAAACGCGTGCGGGATGTGGTCAGGATCTACGCGGAAGTGAATCGGGAGCTTCCGAGCGTGCTGGTGATGATTGGCGATGGCCCTGATCGGCCCGCCGCGGAAGAAGAAGCGCG
>JBKOVX010000375.1:0-3175 GCA_046724115.1 Gemmatimonadota bacterium
ACATTAAAGATAAGACCATCTCCTGCAGCCAAAAGTTAGTCTCCTATCGAACCTAATTCATGCCCGTTGAGCTTGGTGCTGGCCGCGCCGTGCTACTGATCCGCCAGAGTGCCTTTGAGCATGCTGGACTCGTGCGAAGCGCGATTGACGCTCGCTACAACCTGACAGATGAGGAGTTTCGCGTCGGGGAGGGGCTGGTCACCCTCGGGCCCCTGCCGTCGGAGGACCTTTTGCCGCAGCTTATCGAGGATCTCGAAGCGAACGGACTCGTCTACTTTGACGATTTCTTTGACCTGAGTGGCAATTGGCCAGAGTGGCTCGCCGTGTATGTACGCGGATCGAAAGGTCGCCAGACCTAGATTCGCTGTTCCACCACTGCCCACTCCTCAACGAACGCGACTCCATTCTCGATTCGGTCGATGACCACCTCGGCACCGACCGACAGCGGCTTATCTGTTAAGGTCCTCGCCGGGATCTTCACCTGTCGTCCTGGTAGCTCGTAAGCGATTTCTCCGGGTACGGTGGTGGCAATCTCCCGGGTGACGACGGCCAACTGACCCTGGATTTCGTGTTCGTCGACCAACGCTCCAGCCGAAGCTCCTCGTAAAGCCCAACGTGCCAACAGTGTGATCATTGCACTGATGGCGGCAGCACCGCTGCCAATAGTGATGAGGAGAATGGCCCACACCGGTAGCTGTGTTCGAGACGCGATGGGATATCCAACTGCGCCGAATCCGATCGCAAAGGCAGCGAGAGTCGGAAGGTTGAAGAACGGAGAAGGCGCACGTGATCTATTAGGGCGCGTGTGCTCAACGCCGTGTAGCATCGCAATCACCGCCAGCACCAGGCCGGCGATGAAGGCGATGAGAAATATTATCGGAAGGATTTTCACAAGCTCGATCGAGAGTCTGGAATCAGGATATCACTCTCAGGGGCCCAGATATTTCCGGAACCAGCTTACGGTGGCTGGCCACGCCGCTCGCGTGGCGGTCATGTTAGCGCCGTTCATGCCGGTCTGGTTGCGCAGGAATCCGTGCCCCGCACCTGGATAGATGTTAAAGGTGTACGTGCGTCCCAGCGCCCGGAGAGCGGTGTCAGCTGCAGGGATAGTAGCGTCTACGCGAGCATCGTTTCCGGCGTACAGGCCAAGAACGGGAGCGCGAACTGACGCCAGATCGCTGGTCTTGGGGGAGACGCCGTAGTAGACGACAGAAGCTCCGAGATTCGGGGCGTGCACCGCATGGGCGAACGATACTCCTCCGCCCCAGCAGAACCCGACAATTCCGTAAGCCTTCTGGGCGGCGGGAAGCGTCGTTCCATATCGGGCAACCGCATCCAGCTGCTTCTGGATCCACTCGGGTTTGAGTGTTCGTATCGAGTCGGTGGCAACTCGTGCCACGAGAGTGTCAGGACCCGTGGGAAGGTTCTTCATCGTCAGCAGGTCAGGCGCAATAGCGATGAAACCATCGGCAGCAAGCTGGTCGGCTACACCACGCACCCAGTCCGACAAGCCGAAGATTTCGTGTACGACGATCACCACCGGTGCCTTAGTGCTTCTTTCCGGGTAGACCACCCAGGTGTGGAGACTGTCCCCATCACCGGTACGAAGCATCACCCATTCACCGTGGCGCGGCGAAGAACTGAGTCGCGCGGAAGCTCCTGCGGCATCAGCAGGTAATGCACTCGACGTATCAGCGGCACCCGCTGAAGGCGAAGACATGACGTGATCTGCATGCGCGTCATTTGCGGGCGTCACCTTTGAGGTCGTGCACCCCAAGGCGCCACATGCAATGATCAACCCGAGTCTGTCTGCTGTCCGCATCACCCTGCCTCCTGTTTGACCGATACAATGTTCTGGAACTGCTGTGCAAAGGCGGCGGCGAAGAATTCTCCGACCCGATGCTCCGCATAATAAAACGGCCGCCACGGCCAGCGGCCAGCTATAAACCCGGCATGTCCGCCCTGCTGGACGAACTCTATGTGCAAGGCGGGATTTGACCTCGCTACTTCCCGGACTTCATCGAGAACTTCCGGCGGCAGCATCGGATCATCGACGGCGCTCAACAGTAGCGTATTGAGCCTAATAGCCCTGAGCCACGGCAGAGAGCTCGAGCGACGGTAGTAATCCTGCGCGTCGCGGAAGCCGTGCAACGGTCCTGTGATCAGATTGTCGAAGTCCTCGAGGGTGCGCAGTGCGGAGATCTTTTCCTGCGGTGCGAGGTCCGGGAATCTGGTCGCCTTTTCCTGTGCCTTTCTGCGCAGAGAGTCGAGGAAGAAACGCTGGTAGAATCTTGAGAACCCGCGATTGATCCTTTTGGAGGAGCGTTCGAGATCGAAAGGAACCGAAATAGCCGCCGCCGCTCGCAGCTGTGACGGCAAGTCGCTTCCCTTCTCGCCTAGCATCTTTAGCAAGACATTACCGCCAAGCGAGACCCCGGCGATGGCTAACGGAGATGTTGGAAACTCCTTTACGATCCTGTCGAGCGCGAGCGATGCGTCAGTGGTTTCGCCGGAATGATAGAATCTCCTCGCCCGATTGGGCTCGGATCCGCAGGACCGGAATATCAGCAGATCGGCCCCCCAGCCGCGCCTCGCTACTTCATTCAGCAATCCCTGTGCGTAGTGCGAGCGCACGGTTCCCTCGAGGCCGTGCAGTAGCAGGACTCGCGGCACGCCATGGTCTGCCGCCAGTCGATGAACCTCGAGAAAGTCGGCATCGGGAGTATCCCATCTTTCGACCGTTGTTTGAGCGGGCTGCTGGCGGCGGAATAGCTTTCCCCACAAGGTCTGTAGATGCCCACCAGGAATCCACCAGGCGGGAGAATAGATTAAGGGTTCGCTCATTCAGCTCGATCGAGCATCATATCTTCACTCGTCGCTCAAAGGCATCGCGTTGGAAGTGCAGATCTTCGGGGTCAGGAAAAGCGCTGATACACGCAAAGCACTTCGTTTCTTCTCGGAACGCAGGGTCAAGACGCACTTCGTCGATTTGATGGAGCGGCCAGCTTCGCTAGGTGAGCTCCGTCGGTTCGCCCAGAAATTTGGCGTCGCGGCACTCGTCGATCGAGACTCGAAGCGGTTCGACGAGCTCGGCCTTCGCTATGCGCAACTTTCGGACGACCGCTGGCTGGAGAAGCTCTCCGACGAGCCAATGCTGTTGCGGATGCCCCTGGTG
>JBKOVX010000006.1:0-4096 GCA_046724115.1 Gemmatimonadota bacterium
GGATGAGACAACCATTCGCGAGCTGAAGCGGGCGTACCGACTTCTTTTCCGTTCTGAGATGAACGTCACCCAGGCGATCGAGCGCGCGCACGCCGAGATCGAAGCGCTGCCGGAAGTGCAGGAGTTGATCCGGTTTGTGGAGGCGAGTGAGCGCGGAGTAGTGATTTGACGAACATTCCGCGCGTCGGCGTCGTCGGCGCGGGCAGTCTCGGGTTCCACCACATAAGAATTCTGCGCGATCTGAAGGGGGTTCAGTTCAGTGGTTTCTTCGAGACGAGACCCGAGCGCAGGGCGGAGGTCGAAAAGGAGCTGAAGGCCCGCAGTCACGCGACACTCGAATCGCTGCTCGATGCCTCGGACGGAGTCGTGATAGTAGTGCCCACCTCATCCCATTTCGACGTCGCCAGCGCCGCCATCGAGCGGGGGAAGCACGTCTTCATCGAAAAGCCGATCACGACGACTCTCGAGGAGGCAGACAGTCTTCTCGATCTCGCCCGGAAAAAGGGCGTGCTGATTCAGATCGGCCACATCGAGCGGTTCAATCGCGCGGTGCGCGCCGCCCTGCCACACGTCAAGCGCCCGCGGTTCATCGACAGCGAAAGGCTGGCGCCTTTCAGCCCCCGCGGATCCGACGTGGCAGTCGTCCTCGACCTGATGATTCACGACATCGATCTGCTCCTCACACTGGTCGGGTCTGAGGCACACGAGATCTCGGCGGTCGGCGTTCCTGTTCTGACTCCCATGCTGGACATCGCCAACGCCCGCGTGACGTTCGTGTCGGGAGCTGTCGCGAACATCACTTCGAGCCGCATCTCGCGGGAGCGGAAGAGAAAGATTCGAATCTTTCAGGAACGCGAGTACTTGTCGCTGGATCTCGCCGCCGGCACAGGGGAGTACTATCGCCTGAAGTCGGACTTTGATCCCGCCAAGATTCGATCGGCGCCCGCGGACATCGCGGCGTTCGTCGACCGTGAAAAACTGCACGCTCCGGACGGCGAGCCGCTCAAGCTCGAGCTGGAAAGCTTCGTCGCGGCTCTCAATGGGCAGATCCCGGTGGTAGTAACGGGTGAAGAGGGAAGGTTGGCGTTGGGTGTCGCGCTCCGAATCGTGAAGGAGATCGAGCTGACTCTTCCTTCTCTGGTTGGGCACCCGCACCACCATGCGTAAGGTCTTATTCGTCGCCGGCGAAGCATCCGGTGACCTTCATGCAGCCGGCGTCGCCGGCGCCATGCGACGGGTTCGCCCCGATCTGGAGCTGACCGCGGTCGGCGGACGGAGGCTGGCGGAGCAGGGCGTTGAGCTGATCCATCGCGATCATCAGCTCGGGGTGATGGGATTTCTGGAAGTGCTGAAGCACGTGCCACGTCACTTCGTGCTGTTGAGAACGATTCGGAAGATGCTGGAGCGTGGAGAAATCGCCCTCGTCATTCTTATCGATTACCCGGGGTTCAACATGAAAGTGGCGGCCGCAGCCAAGGCTGCCGGGGTTCCCGTCCTCTACTACGTGACACCTCAGGTCTGGGCGTGGGGAGCGGGAAGGATTCCCAAGCTGGCGCAGCTCATAACGAAGGCGGCGGTGATTCTTCCGTTTGAGGAGCCGCTGCTCCGCGGCCACGGAATCGACGCAACGTTCGTCGGGCACCCGCTGCTTGATCGCACTGCGAACATGCCGACCCGAAAGGAAGCACGTGAAGCTTTGGGCTTGCCGCAGAACCAGCCGGTGCTCGCCCTCTTTCCCGGCAGCAGACAGCAGGAAATCGACCGCCACATAGACGCGTTCGTTGCCACCGCCAGGGAATTGCAGGCACGCGTACCCCGGTTGCACGTGATCGTGAGCGTCGCTCCGACCGTTGCTCTCGACTCCGATCGATGTCCGTTCAAGCTCGTTCATTCGGCGTCGCTGAGTGTGTTGCGCGCCGCCGACGCCGCACTCTGCAAGAGCGGAACGACAACACTGGAAGCGTCGATTGCGGATTGCCCCCTGGTTGTCGCATATCGCACCGGACGCATCTCGTTTGCTCTGGCCAAGCGGCTGGTGAAGGTGACCAACATCGGTCTGGTGAACGTGGTCGCGGGAAGGGAAGTCGCCCGCGAATTCATTCAGGATGAAATTGTTCCCGCCAAGATTGCCGACGTTCTGCAGGACCTTCTCGACGACAAAAGTCCAGAGCGACGCGACGTACTAGCCGGTCTGGCCGAAGTCCGCGCGCGACTGGGCACGCCTGGCGCGGCAGAACGCGTGGCAAGAATGGCAAGCGGGTTGGTAGGTGATCGCTGATGGCCGAAGCGAGCGAACCGTTTCCCTGGACCTCCAAAATCGCGCTGCTGTTCGGCAGAGGCTTTCTTCACCTCATAGGGCGCACCTGGCGATTCCGCGTGGTGAACGGCGGCCCTGTCGGAGACTTGCGCGGCAAGCAAGGATTCATTTTCTCGCTTTGGCACGGACATCTGCTTCCACTCCTCTGGTTTCACAGGAATGAAGGAGTGCAGATCCTAATCAGTGAGCATCGGGACGGGGAGCTTGTCGCTCGTGCCGCCACGTCGCTGGGATATGGCCTCATACGCGGCTCCACGACTCGAGGCGCCGACCGTGCGCTGATCTCAATGGCCCGCGAACTTCAGGCAGGACGCGAGGTCGCGATTACGCCAGACGGTCCGCGCGGCCCCGCCAACAAGTTTGCGCCCGGCGCCTTGATCGCTGCTCAGCGATCTGACTCGTTCATCGTGCCGGTCGCAGCGGTTGCCGACCGTGCATGGCATCTCAAGAGCTGGGATCGATTCACGATTCCCAAGCCGTTCGCCCGGATTACCATTGCCTATGGGAATCCGGCGAAAGTGTTGGCCTCGACACCACGCGACGCAGCCGAGGAAGGCAGTCGCTTCGAGGAGTTGATGAGCGAAACAGTCCGGACGGCGGGTGGCTGATCGACGCCGAGTGATAGAGGAAGTCTGGGCGGGCCGTAGCAAGCGCGCCCGTGTGATGCGAGCGCTGCTCAGTCCCGCCGAGATGCTGTACGGTGCCGCAGTCTCGGCTCGCGGCAAACTGTATGATTGGGGAGTCTTTCCCGCCGAAGATTTTTCAGTCCCGGTGTTGAGTGTCGGCAATCTCACTGTCGGAGGAACCGGAAAGACGCCGATCGCCGCCTGGTTTGCGCGTCAGATTCTCGACCGTGGAGTCACTCCCGCCATCGTTTTGCGCGGCTACGGCGGTGACGAGACGATCGTCCACCAACGGCTGAACGAAGGCATTCCGGTCATCGCTTCACCGGATCGGCGGCGCGGCATTCGTGAGGCGATTGCCATCGGTGCCGGCGCCGTCGTGCTCGACGACGCATTTCAGCACCGGCGCGCTCGGCGCGATGCGGACGTGGTGCTGATCAACGCCGACGCGTGGGGTCGCGGGCGGAGGCTCCTTCCGGCAGGTCCCTGGCGCGAGCCGTTGCGCTCGGCCCGGCGGGCAAACCTGATTGTGATCACACGGAAGATCGCCGACAGGGCGACCGTTGAAGATATAAAGCGGGCGCTGGGCAACGTCGCCCCGAGCGTTCCAGTTGCGTCGGTCCAGCTCGCGCCCTCGGCGCTCCGAAGCACGGCGACGGGACAAACGCTGCCTTTGCAGGTGGTTCAGGGCGCCGATCTAACAGCTATCGCCGCGATCGCACATCCAGACTCGTTTTTCAAGCAGCTCACGGAACTTGGCGCCGTAGTTCGTCCCATCAGTTTTCCCGACCATCACGCGTTCACGGCGGAAGAAGCGCGTGACCTCGCCGCGCAGGCAAGTAATTCAGACTTCGTGGTTTGCACTCTCAAGGATGCAGTGAAACTCGAGTCGCTCTGGCCTGCCGAAGCAGGTTCATTATGGTATGTTTCACAGCGGTTGCGAATCGATGACGGCCAGCAGCACTTCGACCGCCTGATCGAGGATTTGTTGTCGTCCAACCCGTAAAACCAGGCTCCAAAATACGACCGATCACGCAAATCATGGCCACCGACTATCGAATACCTGGCAACAAGCTAATCCGACCCGACAAGGACCGTTTCCTCGATGAGGAGAATCCGTTCGAGGCCATGATGTCGCGGTTCGACAAGGCTGCGG
>JBKOVX010000154.1:0-2024 GCA_046724115.1 Gemmatimonadota bacterium
CAACTATCGGCTCGATTTCTCTTCGCTGAAAAAGGCAGGCGCGTACCGCATCTCGGCGGGCGGCGCGACATCGCCTCCAGTCCGCATCCGCGGGGATGCCTACGTCGGCGCCGCGGACACGCTCCTCTACTACATGCGGGAGCAACGATCGGGGTACAATCCGCTTTTCAAAACGGTGGTTCACACCCACGATGGAATCGTCGTCGACGACTCAGTCAGGGGCGGCAAGTTCGTCCCGGTAACAGGCGGGTGGGCTGACGCTTCCGATTATCTGCAGTACGTGATGACTTCGGCCAATGCCACTTATGTAATGCTGATGGCTTACCGCGATCATCCGGGCGCATTTGCTGATCAATTCGACTCGCGTGGTTTGCCCGGGAAAAACGGCACCGCTGATGTGCTCGACGAAGCCCGGCACGGTCTGGAGTGGCTGGTGCGAATGTTCCCATCCGATTTGGAGATGTACAACCAGCTTGGCGACGATCGGGATCATACATACTGGGACCTGCCAACCACTGATTCGGCGGACTATGGGTGGGGTAAAGGAAAGGAGCGAGCTCTATATCCCTGCACTGGGAAGCCACAGGGATTGTTCAAGTACAAGAACCGATCGAGCGGCTTCGCATCGACCGCCGGGAAATACGCCTCGACGTTCGCTTTGGCATCACTGCTGTATGGTAAGAGCGATCCTGCATTTGCGGCGAAGCTCCGCGCCAGAGCCCTCGCCGCCTACGCAATCGGCAGGAAATCTCCCGGGGTCTGTCAGGGAGCGCCGGGCAAGGCGCCCTATTTCTACGAGGAAGACAACTGGACCGATGACATGGAGCTCGGCGCCGCCGAGCTCTACGCACTAACGCGCGATCACAGGTATTTGCGTGACGCGCTCGACTACGCCTCACGCGAGCCAGTGACTCCGTGGTTCGGTGCAGACACCGCCAAACACTATCAATGGTATCCGTGGCACAACAACGGTCACTACGAGATCTGGCGGGTCGCGAGCGCTGCTGATCGCACGCTCGTCGCTGATTACTACAAGCGAGGACTTCAGGCAGTGGTGAGACGCGCCGACAACGGGTTTCGAATTGGAATTCCGTTCATCTGGTGCTCGAACAACCTGATGGCCTCCTTCGCCACGCAGGCATATCTCTATCGACGGATGACAGGTGACAACCAGTTCCGCGAGTACGAGCAGTCAGCCATCGATTGGCTTTTCGGAACGAATCCCTGGGGCGTTTCAATGGTGATTGGCCTTCCCCACGACGGTACGTTCGCTCGCGATCCACACTCCGTTGTCGCCAAAGAGATGCACGTCGAGCTCACCGGTGCTCTGCTCGACGGTCCCGTTTACAGCTCGATCTACCGGAATCTGCTCGGCATCAGCCTGCACGAACCCGACGAGTACGCTCCTTTCAACAGCGGCTTCATCGTTTATCACGACGATGTCGGTGACTACTCGACCAACGAGCCGATCATGGACGGCACGGCGAACCTGAGCTACCTCCTGGCAGCATTGGCCGATCACCAACGCTGAAGTTGTAAATGCCAGAGCTGCCCGACATAACCGTCTACATCGAAGCGCTCGAGTCGCGCATCGTCGGTCAAACTCTGGAGCGGGTGCGCATCGCCAAACCGTTCCTGCTGCGTTCCGTCGATCCGCCGATCAGCGCGGCGAACGGCAAGCACGTGACCGGTATTCGCAGAATGGGCAAGCGTATCGTCCTCGAGCTCGAGGACGATCTATTTCTCGTCATCCATCTCATGATCGCCGGACGACTGCGCTGGCTACCGGCGGGCGCAAAGGTGCCGGGAAAACTCGGCCTTGCCGCGTTCGATTTTCCCAACGGCACGCTCGTTCTCACCGAAGCAGGCTCGAAGAGGCGCGCGTCGCTCTGGCTCGTGCGCGGCGAACAATCGCTCGAGCAATTCGAGCGTGGTGGCCTCGAGGTGCTGCACGCCAGTCTCGCTGACTTCACCGAACGACTGACACGTGAGAATCACACTCTCAAGCGCTCGCTCACCGATCC
>JBKOVX010000467.1:0-2250 GCA_046724115.1 Gemmatimonadota bacterium
GTATCTCGTCGCAAGCGGGGTGCGCCCTGCAATGCGCTTTCTGCGCGACCGGTGCGATGGGGTTCACCCGCAACCTCCAGATGTACGAGATCGCCGGGCAGGTGCGCGAGATGCGGCTCCTGGATCCACCGAAGCAAGTGACGAATGTCGTCTTCATGGGGATGGGCGAGCCCCTCATGAACTGGAAGGCGGTCGACCCAACACTCACCGTGTTGAACTCGCCCGATGGACTCGGCATTGGCGCGCGCCACATCACGGTGTCGACCGTGGGCGTGCTCCCAGGCATCGTCGCGCTCGGCGAGCGCCCCGAGCAATTCAGGCTTGCGATCTCCATCCACGCTCCGAGTGACGAGCTGCGTCAGTCACTGATGCCGATCAACACCAAGTATCCGCTGGCGAGCGTGATCGAGGCGGCGAAGGTATTCGACCGGCGCGTCACGTTCGAATACGTGATGTTGGGCGGCGTGAACGACGGTGCCGAGCAGGCAGTGCAGCTCGCGGCGCTCGCACGAGAATGCAAGGCGTTCGTGAATCTGATCCCGCTGCACCCGGGCGGCGCCGGCAATTTTACGCCCAGCTCTCCAGAACAAATCCATTGGTTCGCGCGGCGCCTGCGCGCTCAGGGCGTCGAAGTCGCCATACGAAAGAGCCGCGGGATGGACATCGCAGCGGCTTGTGGTCAGCTACGGGTTGAACGGCAACGGAGTCGGAGGGGGACGCCAGTCACCGCCTAGCAGCACGGTCACGTCCAGATAGCGTGATGAATCTGGCCGCTCCACCACAGGTGCGGTCATCGCGCGTCCGACCAGACGGGCCCATTCCGGATGCGAAGATCGGTCGTATACAACCGTGTTCGCTCGCTGCTCGGAAACGTTTCCCGACCCAACTACATCGAATCCGCGATCGCGCAGATACACGGTCGCTTTTCGCGCCAGACCTCGGGCCTGCGTCGCGTTGAGCACTTCGACCTTGATACGCACGCCTTCGGGCGCTCTGGCGTCTTCAGGCGCGCGACGCCCACTCCGTGGCGCGCGCAAGGCGAGCAGTTGCCACGCGATCCAGCCAATACCACACAGAATCAGGAAGACGAGAATGATCCTGCCATAACGGCGCCGCCGGGGCTTAACTCCCGCTTCCCGTGCCCCTCGCCCCTCGTCCCTCGTCCCTCCGTTCACCGCAGGCTATTCCAGAGCTCGACGGTCTCGGGAAAGATGTGATTGCCTTCACGCACCGACCATTCGAGTCGAAAGCGCACTACCTGACGAAATACTCCATCGAAGTTGTGCGGGACCTGACTCGCCAGGAAACCCCGATCCTCGGCGAGAAACTTTCTGCCCGGCTCGAGATAATCGGCCATGTAAAGAGCGCGTCCGGTGCGATCCCAGCTCGCGTGACCGACAGTGTGATAGCGGATGGCATCGAGGAGGCTCCTTCTTCGCTCGCCTTCCGCCTCGAGCTTGATGGCGACCGCCGGACCGTGCAGCAGTCCATCGGGCGAGGTACGGTCGCCGGTGATCTCGCGCAGCTCGGCTAGTGGCGCATCGCGCAGCGCATCGTGCCACGTTCCGGCATCGATCCACGCATTCGCTTCGTCCGGCGGAACGCGCATCGCCGCTCCCCAGGCGCGTAGCAGCGACGTCACCCGCTGGATGTGAGCGAAGCGGCGCTCGGACACCTGCGCCCACGTCGGCAGACCTGAAGCCTGGAGCTGAACCATCAGAAGATGATGTTGTCGATCAGTTTCGTCTCGCCGACCCGAACCGCGCCGACGGCGGCGTCACCATGACGCACGGTGTTCACCCGCTGAAACGTGTCGGCGTTGACGACCGCCAGATATCGCGGCGTCAGGCCAACCACTCGCTCCAGCATTCTCCAACCAACTGCTTCGAGCGCGCTCGCGCGCCGCTCACCGCGTCCAAACGCATCGCGCACCGCGAAGAGGGCCTTCGACAGAACCAGACCGAGCTCCCGCTCCTTTGGCGACAGGTAACGGTTCCGACTCGACATCGCCATGCCATCGGGATCTCTCACGATCGGCGCCACGAGGATTCCGATCGGGAAGTTGAGATCGCGGACCATCGCCTTCACGGCGGCGACCTGCTGAAGATCCTTCTGGCCGAATACGGCGACGTCCGGCATCACGATGTGAAAGAGTTTGGCGACAACCGTCAGCACACCCTCGAAATGATGCGGGCGAACCGCACCCTCCCATTCCTTCCCGATGCTGCCAGGATGAATGAAGATGACAGG
>JBKOVX010000051.1:0-2756 GCA_046724115.1 Gemmatimonadota bacterium
TCATCGTACTTACGATCTGGTGCGCGATCGAATCGACTGTTTTTACCTTTACGCTGCAGCCGACACTTAATGAAGTATTCGGCAGCCTGACCGGATTCGATCCGAATCCGCGCATCATGGCGCCGCTGCTGTGGATGTTCCTGTTCCTGCTCGTCGCGGGAAGCTTTGCCTGCGTCCAGGTAGTCACTGACGCCATCAAGGCAAAGAAGGTGGGAACGATCGTTCAAATGCTGGTCGTTGAGAGCGCGGTGATGTTTTTCGAAGTGATCTTCCTCTATCGCGAGCTGATCGACGCCATCACGCCGTGGATTGCCCAGCAGTCTGGTGACTCGGTGCACCTCGGCCTCGGCGCGACGCTGGCACTGGCCTCGTTCGGCTGGCTCGGCGTACGCGGCATGTCGTGGTTCCTGTTTGGACGGTTCGGAACGCCTGCGTTGCTGGCAGTTCTCTCTCGTCAGCCGGTCGAACATGAAGCTCCGGCCAAGGCGGCGCCGACCGCGCCAGCTCCGGGTCTTTGGCGCGAACCGGTCAACGCCCTCAAGGCGGAAACGGCTTGGTTCCATGAAGAAGCAAAGCGCATGTTCGAGTTGGTTACGCTTCCCGTGCTGCAGCTCTTTGCCTCGGCAATCAATTTCGCGGTTATCGTCGTGCAGTCGCGGCCGATGTTCGTCCTGCCGTTCTCGTCACTCGAGGACGTGCTCCAGGCGACACCGATGTCTTTCCACTCGCGGTCTGCAGCCGAGAAGCAGGAAAAGCGCGAGAGAAAGCGCGAGAAGCGCGAGAAGCGTGGAATGCACACTCCGATGGATCCCATGCCGAGGATAGCGTCATGAGCAAACTTCGCCTGGTGAAAGTCGTGACGGGCGCCGCTTTCGTGGGCATGCTTGCGCTCGCCGCATTCGGGTGCTCCGAAGCAGGAGGCAGCAGCCCACGGGTTGCTCGCTCCACTCTGGTACTGGCAATCGATGTCAGCGGATCATTCCGCGGTAGGCACGGCTACGAAAGCGCGGTCGACTTCGCGGCCAATTATCTCTACGCCCATCTCCACGGACTCGGCGGGCTGAAAGAACCAACCGCGGTATTCGTCGGCTCTTTCGGCGGCGAGAAGCCGGGCGAGACGAAGTCTTTCCAGCCGATCATGACCTTTCAGAACATGACGGTGCCCCAGATCGCGGCCTACCTGAGAAAGGAATATCCGCCGCATGACGGCCTAACCGACTTCAACCCGTTCTTCGAGCGAGTGGCGACGCTGGTGAAGCGCCAGAATCTGGTGCTCTCGCCGATCAACGTCGTCATGCTCACCGACGGCATTCCCGACACACCGACCCAGAAGAACGACACACTGGCGAAGTACAAGAGAATCAACGTCGGCGGCCTCGAGTATCTGTCAAAGAACACCACGCTGCGCCTTCTCTATCCGCGACCGACAGTTGCTGTGCACTGGGAGAAGAGCGTACCGCGTCGCCGCGTCAGAATCTGGACCGTCGACGACGAGGTAATGGCGACCTGGCGTTCGCACTATAAGAACGGTCAGCCTCCCGAGCAGCAGGCGGAGCTCTGGAAGTGGATCAACGATAACGTCGACTTCCGCGTCAGAAGCGCAGGAATCCTATAAGCATCCTGGTATCCGGCGGAGTGCGCGCGATCAGGACCCGGTGGTAATTCTCAACTGATCCGCGTACTTCGCCGCAGCTTTTTCGTCACCCGACGCCAACGCCGCGCGTCGGGCGCCGTCGAGAGTGTGGTAGCGATTCGGCTCCTTGAGCAGGGTCGCGCGATACTCGCCCAGCGCATCCTGCGGTCGACGCAGTTCCATCAGCATGTCGCCCAGCAACTCGCGCGCTGGCGCCAGTGGCCCCGGCGTCACGGCTGATTTCTCCGTAGCATCCTCCCGATCGGCGGCCTGACGCATCTCGGCGACGGCAGTGTCATCGTGATGCTGTGCGTGATCCAGCCACGCCTGCGCGCCGAGTCTCTGAATCGCGACCTGCTCCGCCCAATAGCTTTCGCCCTTTGTCTGCAGTCGCTGCTGGATCGCCGACAGCGAGTCGATCGCAGCACGCGCCTTACCGAGATCGCCGGTGCGTGATGCGCCGAGTGCGCGCGCGAAGTAGGTCATGGCCTCGGTCCACGGGAACGGGCTCGGCGCGGGGACGAGTTTCGCCGCTTGCGACCAGTCGCGTCGCTCGAGTGCGTAGCGAGCGGGAATCGCTGCTAGCGCGAAGACGCCGGCGTTGCCCGGCGCGGCTCCCGTGATCGCATTCACATCGAATTTCGCCGTGAGGGCGGAAAGTCCGTCGAGCACTGCTTTCGCCTCCGCCATCTTTCGCATCTGGAGGTAGGCGTACTCGGCGTAGTCGGATGCGTGGAGAGTTTCACCGATCGATCCGGTGGTGAGCGCTACATCGATCGAGCGGCGGTTGCTCTCCACGGATTCCTGCCAGAGTCCGATGCGTGTGAAGGTGTGCGACGGCATGTGCAGCGCGTGCGCAGCTGAGGGCGCGATCTGGGAGTAGCGTTCGGCGGCAGCTTTTGCTCTATCAGCGAGCGCCGGATAGTCGTAGGTGTGGATGATGTAATGGGCCAGGCCGGGGTGATTTGGCTGGGCCGCCCAGAGCGGTTCGAGGATTTGTCCCGCCTTTAGCTGATTCGCGTAGGTCTTGTCGGTCGGCGGCGCCGCCGCGGTGAGCGCTATGGCGTAGAAGATTTTGGCTTCTGTGTCTGCGGGTTGTTTCTCGACGAGGTCCGCCATCGCG
>JBKOVX010000039.1:0-4381 GCA_046724115.1 Gemmatimonadota bacterium
TGCTCGCCGATGCTCAAGGCGGGGGTCGCATCCTTCTTCTCTGCAAAGAGTTTTACGGCGGGGACTTCACCCGTCTTTTCGACTTCGTCGGCCAGTTGCGACGCGCGCAACTGTCTGACGGCGAGGAACTCGAGCACGCGATCCTTTACGTCCTTGAGGCCGTAGTGATCTTCCTCGAGGATCGTCTCCGCGTGCTTCAGATCCAGCTGGTCATCCGATCTCTTGTTCCAGGGCAGCTCCGCTACCCATTCGAGATAGGTGCGAATGACCTGCGCTTCCATCGATTCACGACCGGAGCGCTCCAGCCTGCCGAGCTCGCGCTCTACTTCCTGACGCGCTTCCTTCGGTAGCTCGAGCTTCGCCAGCTTGTCGCGCAGCTCGGTGATCTCCTTACTGGAATCGTCGTCGCCCAGCTCTTTCTGAATCGCCTTAAGCTGCTCGCGCAGATACATCTCACGCTGACGCTCACCCAGCTCTTCCTGAACCTGCGATTTGATGTCTTCCTGCGCTTCGAGCAAGCCAACCTGCCGCTGCACGTGCACCAGGATGCGACGGAGTCGCTCTTCGACGCTCAACGTCTCAAGCAAGCCCTGCTTCTCGGGAACCGGCAGCTCGATGTAGCCGGCGACGAGATCCGCGAAACGGCCCGGATCGGTAACCGAATCGAGAACCTGATGAACGACTTCCTCGGGAAGTCCGCGACGCTCGCCGAGCTCTGCAGCCCTTTCGCGAGTCTCCTTCTGTAACGCCGTGAACGCAGGATCGTTTTCAGTTTGAGGAGTCATCTCCTCCGCTGGAACAATTACGGCACTTAAATACCCGTCCGCCGTAGAGTATTGGAGAGCTGTAGCGCGCTGTTCACCTTGCAAAAGGAGTTGCACGCCACCAAGTCCGCGTTGGATCTGACCGATGCGCGCGATGACGCCCATCGAGTACAGGATATCCGCCGTCGGCTCCTCGGTGTTGTCGCGCTGCGCTACCGCAAAGACGAGTCGGTCGCCCTTCAGGGCCGCCTCGATCGCCCGTAGTGTAGAAGGCCTTCCCGCCGCAATCGGCTGGGTAAGACCCGGAAAAATCACCGTTCCCCGTAGGGGAAGAACGGGAAGTGTCTGACGCTGTGCCATTGTCCTTCCTAATCCAAGAACCTTATTTAGATACTACTTTACACGCCTCCCATACTGCATCTTTTGCTCTCGTGGATTTACGCCAGCAAGGCATGAAGTGCAACACGCAAACTGCTGATTCGACGCGGCGCCATGCCAATTAGACCTGAAGACGAGCTAGGTACCCATGTGGCTCAAGTTCTCTCTGCAAACTATGAGCTAGAGAACGAGGTCGGTCGTGGCGGTATGGGAATCGTGTATTGCGCCCGAGACAAACGGCTCAAGCGCGAGATCGCGATCAAGGTTTTGCCGCCGGAGCTGAGTTTCCGCGCCGACATCCGCCAGCGATTCCTGCGCGAAGCGGAGACCGCGGCGCAGCTCAATCACCCGAACATCGTTCCGATCTACACCGTCGAGGAGAAAGACAATCTCGTCTACTTCGTCATGGCGTACATCAAGGGCGACAACCTTGGACAGCGGCTGCAGCAGCATGGTCCGATGCCGCCGGTCGAAGTGCGTCGCGTGCTGCGCGAGGTTGCCGAAGCGCTCGCCTACGCGCACAACCGCAACGTCATCCACCGCGACATCAAGCCCGACAACATCATCATCGACGACGAGACCGGCCGGGCGATGGTGACGGATTTCGGTATCGCTCGCGCTCTCACCGACACCGGCGATTCGCGACTCACTGCCACCGGCATGGCGATCGGAACGCCCGCCTACATGTCCCCCGAGCAATCCGCGGGCGACAAGGCCATCGACGGTCGGAGCGACCTTTACTCACTCGGCGTCGTCGGCTACCAGATGCTGTGCGGACAGACGCCGTTCGTGGCGAGCAACACGCCGTCGATGCTGGTGAAGCATCTCTCCGAGAAGCCGATTCCCGTCGATGAGCGGTGGCCCGACCTGCCGCCTGACTTGTCGCGCGCCGTCATGATGTGCCTCGAGAAGGATCCGAACGATCGCTTCCCCAACGCCGGCGCTTTCGCGGTCGCGCTGACCGGCGGCTCGATGCCGACGCTCGCTACTCGCGCATCGACCGCAGCCGCGCCGCGCGAGGCACCGCGAGATCTCGGTCAGGCGATTTCGCAAACAGTTCGAGATTACACGGACCAAACGGTTCGAGACTATGCGAGCAATCGTTATGGGCGCCCCGGTCAGTCGACATACGCACCATCGCAGCCGACGCCGGAAGAACTGAGCAAGTGGAACGCGCCGCAGGTAGTGTCGTTCCGGCGCAAGCTGGCGCCATACCTCGCGGTAAACGCCATCCTCGTTCCGATATCCCTCTTCTCCAACCACGATTTCATCGCGCTCACCGTGATGTGGACTGTGTTTCTAGCATTCCGCTACTCGAAGCTGTGGGCCGCGGGTTACGACTGGCGTGACGTTTTCCGTCAGCCTCGCGATAGGTTGTTCTTCGATGTCGCTGCCGAGACGATCGACGACGCGCGCGCGTTGTTCGACGAGAAGAAGCGGGAAGAGGTCCGGCGTCGGGCGAGGTCGCGCGGACAAGGCTTGTTCACGCCGATGGCACCGGTGCCGACGATGCAACCGTTCCAGCCTTACCCGCGTGCTGGCGGTCCGACGACGAGCCTGAGTCCGATCCCCGCGGGAGCACCCGCGCCGTTCGCGGACTCTCGCTACGGATCTGCCATTCGGGAAGCCGAGAGCGATCACCGAGAGATACATCGACTGCTGCTCAACATGCCGCCGGACGATCGCGAACAGATCCCCGAAGTCGCTACTTCCGCCGACGCGGTGTTCCGCAAAGTGCAGCAGCTCGCGCTCTCGCTATCCGATCTCGATCGGAGTGCGGGGCGGGACACATCCGAGGGCGTAGAGAAGGAGATCGACACCCTCGAGTCCCAGGCGAACCCGCTCGACTATCGCGCCAGTGAGGAGCGCGTGCGTCGCCTGGCAATGCTGCGCCGTCAGCGGCGGGCGCTGGCCGAGATCGCGCGCAAGAAAAAAGAGACGCAGGAGAAACTCGACCACTGCCGCCAGATCCTGAGGTCGATGCGTCTGGAGCTGGTGCGTTTCCGCACCGGCGGCCTCAATGCGCAGCCGACCGGACTAACTATGGTGACCCAGCAGGCACAGACGGTGGTTCGGGATTTAGGCTACCTGTCCGAGGCCAACGCCGAGCTGAACGCGCTCTGACGAACTGGCATCTCGGAACTGCACGCGTTTGAACTACAACTAACGGGTGCGAGCAGTGAGAAGCCAAGATCTGAGTTCCCAGTTCACCGTTGACCTCAAGCTTTCAGTTTGCGATATGCCAACCCCGCGAGAATACTCATGAGGACGACACGGATCGCAACGCTCGCCTCTCTGGGTCTGACGGTTGCCTGCAGCGAATACAGCCGCGCGGGTGCACAGATAGACACGGCCGGTCTCCCTCGGAACACGACGTCGTCGACAGCCGCGAGTCGCGACTCCATCAAGCGGCCCGTGGTGCACGTGCCGATTCCCGACACCCTGCGCGGTCTCTACGTGAACCGTTGGGCTGCTCTGGGTAGCAAGCTCAGGACTCTGATCGACGTCGCCAGGAAAACCGAAGTAAACGCGCTGGTAATCGACGTAAAGGATGATCGCGGTTTCGTTCTCTATCGTTCGAACGTTCCACTGGCGCGAGAGATCGGGGCCGACACAGCCGATGGGCACTGGATGTCTGCTGCCAAGCTGCGCGCGGTGCTCGACACGATGGCTGCCAACGGCATCTATCCGATCGCGCGAATCGTGGTGGCGAAGGATCCTCTACTCGCGCAGAAGAAACTGGAGCTCGCGATCAAGCGCAAATCCGATCTCAAGCCATGGCTGGATAAGAATGGCAATCCATGGCTCGATCCGCACCAGCGAGCTGTCTGGCAATACGCCGCAGATCTCGCCCGTGAGGCGTACGACCTCGGATTCAGCGAGGTTCAGTTCGACTACGTGCGCTTTCCGGATGAGAAACGCCTCGTCGCCGAAACTGTGTATCCACTGGCGAATGGACGACCGCGCGCACAGGTGATTCGCGAGCAGCTAGGCTTCCTGCGCACCTCGCTGAAACCGCACGGCATGCGAGTGACAGCCGATGTCTTCGGACTCACCGCGACTGACACCACCGATATGGGGATCGGCCAGCGCTGGGAAATGTTCGTCGACCAGGTCGATGTCGTGTTGCCGATGGTGTATCCGTCGCATTTCGCGCGTGGCACCTTCAGGCTGCGCAATCCCAACGCGCACCCTTACAAGACGATCGACAACGTGCTCAAGGACGTGATCGCTCGCAC
>JBKOVX010000334.1:0-2756 GCA_046724115.1 Gemmatimonadota bacterium
CCGTCCGTCTCCGGGTACAGCTCCTTGAACACCTGCGAGACGTTGACGTCGCCCTGACCGATCGAGGCGATCAGGTGGTTCATGTCCTGGAGGTGGAGCGCCTTCGCGACCTTCAGCAGCTCCGGATCCTCCGGCTTGGTAAGCCGGCGACGCTTTACCTCGCGGTCCAGGATCTCGCGACCGAGCTTGATCGAAGTAGTATGCTCCTCGATGCGCAGCCGCTGGCGGATCTTGTGTCGCGCGCGACCGGTGCGAACGTGGGCCAGCCAGTCCCGACTCGGCTTCGCCGACGGCGAGGTAATGATCTCGACCGTCTCCGAGTTCTTGAGCTCGCGCGCCAGGCTGGCGATTCGTCCGTTGATGCGGGCGCCCTGACAATGGAGTCCGACTTCGGTGTGAACCGCGAAAGCAAAGTCTATCGGCGTCGCCCCTTTCGGCAGCTGGATCACATCGCCGGTCGGAGTGAACACGAAGATCTCGTCCTGATAGAGGTCGAGCTTGAGGAACTCCAGGAATTCGTCGGGAGTCTTTGCATCGAGCTGGAGCTCGAGCACCTGCCGGAACCACTGTAGCGCGCGATCGAGCTCGTCGGCGCTGCGTGAGTCTTCCTTGAATCGCCAATGCGCGGCGATTCCGTACTCCGCGGTGCGGTGCATCTCACGCGTGCGGATCTGGATCTCGAACAGCTGTCGGTTGGGCCCGAAGACAGTCGTATGCAGCGATTGGTATCCGTTCGACTTCGGCTGCGCGATGTAGTCCTTGATGCGCTCCTGCAGCGGCGTGAACTGATCGTGAATTACGCCCAGCGCGTGGTAGCAATCAGGAACCGAGTCGACGAGGACGCGAATCGCCAGCAGGTCGTAGATCTCCTCGTACGGCTTGTCCCACTTCTTCATCTTCTTCTGGATCGACCACAAGTGCTTGGGCCGGCCGGTCACCTCGACGTTGTTGATGCCGGCTTTCTTCAGGTGCCTTTCCAGCGGCTCCTTCAGCTGGGCAATTGCCTTCTCTCGACCAGTGCGAGTGGCCGATACCTTCTTGGCGAGCGCCTTGTACTCGCTCTGCTCGAGGTGCTTGAACGCCAGATCCTCCAGCTCCCACCGAACCCGCGCCATTCCGAACCTGTGCGCGAGCGGGGCGTACAGATCGCGAGTCTCGGTGGCGATCCGCTTCTGTCGATCTGCCGGAAGAAACTCCAGCGTCCGCATGTTGTGGAGGCGGTCGGCGAGCTTGATCAGGATGACGCGGGCGTCCTTGGCGATCGACAGGAGCAGCTTGCGGTAATTCTCGACCTGCCGTTCCTGCGATGAGTTGAGGGGCAGGTGGCCGATCTTGGTCAGTCCATCGACGATTTCGGCGATCTCCTTTCCGAACTCGGCCTCGATGTCGTCAACGGACACCGCGGTGTCCTCGACCACGTCGTGAATCAGCCCACTGGCGACGGTGGTCGAATCCAGCTGCAGGTCGACGAGGATTTTCGCAACTTCGACGCAGTGCGAGACGTACCTGTCTCCCGACAGCCGCTTCTGGCCCTCGTGGGCGCGCTCGCTAAACCGGTAGGCGCGCTCGAGCAGCTCCCGGTCCAGACGTTCCGGGAGTCCCTCCCTCATCCAGGCTGGAAGAGGAGTGTCCTTTTCCTTTTCCTTTACCGCGCCTGCCGTCAAAGGAGTCCTGCCTCCGCGAAGCTGATGTAGCGGCCCCTACCGATAATAACGTGATCCTGCACTGGTATGTCGAGTACTTTGCCCGCCTGCACGAGCTGTTCAGTTACCAACTTGTCGTCGGGCGAGGGTGTCGGGTCCCCGCTCGGATGATTGTGGACGAGAATGATTGCTGCCGCGCGCTCCGCGATCGCTTCCCTGAAGACCTCGCGCGGATGTACGAGCGACGAATTCAGAAGCCCGCGGGTTACCGTGATGTCGCGCTCGAGTCGGTGCTGCGAATCGAGCACGGCGACGTGAAACTCCTCGACGGGAAGATCCTCCAGCCTTTGCGCGAAGATCTCAAAAACATCGCGCGGCCAGCGCACGGGCGCGCCTTCCTGCCGCTCCTCCGCCGCCATCCGCCTCCCCAGCTCGAGCGCGGCATGAATACAAACAGCACGAGCTGTTCCTACACCACGCACGCTTGTGAGAGTCGCGACCGGCTGGGTGAAAAGGAGTCGGAGCGAGCCCCTACAAGCCGACAGAATCTCCTGGCCAATCCCAAGGGCAGAACGCCCTTCGGATCCGCTACCTAGTAAGATAGCTAGTAGCTCGCTCGAGCTGAGGGCGTGGGCGCCATGACTCCTCAATCGTTCGCGCGGACGCTCGGCGGCCGGCAGTTCTCTGATCGCCAATGACACTCTTTCTCCTTGGAGGGGAGTCGAAAGTGTCGCCCCAGGAAGGCGAGAGGCTGGGACCCGGCGGAGGCGGACGTCATCAGGGCCACGCCTATTTGGAGGACCGAGGGCCGAGGACCAACGGCATCTATGAACGCGGACTAATTGAGGATCGAGAACCATCCAGAACCGTCCTCAATTGTCCGCACTCCTCGATTAGTCCGCGATTATCAATGCACTTGGTCCTCGGCCCTCGGTCCTCCAACGCGTGACCCCGATGATGTCCGCTCTTCTCGGGTGCCAGTGTATAGGCGTGCGGGCGCCACACTTTCGACTCCCTTCCAAGGAGAAAGAGTGTCATTGGCGATCAAAGAACTGCCGGCCGCCGAGCGTCCGCGCGAACGATTGAGGAGTCATGGCGCCCACGCCCTCAGCT
>JBKOVX010000080.1:0-17145 GCA_046724115.1 Gemmatimonadota bacterium
TCGGACGATTATCGAGAAAATCGGCGCCGCCAAAAAAGCCGTCGTCATCGGTGGCAGCTTCATCGGTCTCGAGGTCGCCGCGTCATTGACTACGCGTGGTCTCAAAGTGAGCGTGGTCGCCACCGAGCATTTGCCGCTCGAGCGCGTCCTGGGAAGCGAGCTGGGATCTTTGGTAAAGAGAGTTCACGAGGAGAAGGGTGTCGAATTTCACCTCGGTCGCTCGGTCAAGTCAGTCGATGATAAGAGCGTTGCTCTCGACGACGGCTCACGGATCGACGCTGACATCGTCGTCGCCGGAGTCGGCGTCCGGCCCAATCTTGCGCTCGCTCAGACGGCGGGTCTGACCATCGACAACGGTCTTGCTGTCAACGAGTTCCTCGAGACGAACGTCAGCGACGTCTTCGCCGCAGGCGACGTGGCACGCTGGCCGGACGCCTACTCCGACGTGCGGCTGCGCATCGAGCACTGGGTAGTCGCCGAGAGACAGGGACAGGTGGTCGCCCGCAACATGCTCGGACGTCGCGAACGCTTCGACGAAATCCCGTTCTTCTGGAGCGCGCACTACGACAACCTCACCATCCGTTATATCGGACACGTCGAGAAGTGGGATGCCGTCAAGATCGACGGCGACGTGAACAACATGGACTGCGCCGTCTCTTACATGGTGTCGGGAAAGCGCCGCGCGATGGCGACGATCAATCGCGATCACCAGAACCTCCAGACCGAGATCGAGCTGGAGACAGAGCTGTTGCTCAAGCCACCACCGGTGGTTACCCTCGAATCAGAAAGGGCTTAGCCGAATGGCAATTGAATTGTTCAGGGCTGACTTGCTGGAAGACTTGGAAGAGCCGGGCGAGTCAGCTGAGTTCGAGAAGTTGGTGCGCCGAGAGATCGAGATGCTCGGCGAGGATCCTGAACGCGAGGGGCTCGCCAGAACTCCGGCACGCGTGGCCAAGTCGATGCGGTTCCTGACGCAGGGCTACAACCACACCGCCGCCGAGGTCGTTGGGAAAGGGGTCTTCAAGGAAGACCACGACAACATGATCATGGTGCGCGACATCGAGCTGTACTCATTGTGCGAGCACCACATGCTGCCATTCTTCGGCAAGGCGCACGTCGCCTACATCCCCAACGGGAAAATCGTCGGCCTCTCAAAGATCCCACGCATTGTAGATGTCTTTGCGCGACGGCTGCAGGTTCAGGAACGGCTGACCGAGGAGATAGCCGAAGGGTTATGCAGCGTGTTGCACCCGAGCGGAGTCGGAGTGGTGATCGAGGCTTACCATCTCTGCATGATGATGCGGGGGGTGCAGAAGCAGAACTCGAAGACGATCACCTCCGTATTGCGTGGCGCGTTCAGGGAAGACCCGAAGACACGCGACGAGTTCCTCCGACTCGCTCATGCATCGAACGGGACGCCCCAATATTGACCGATAGCCCTAGCTGGCGGTGATCGCAAACATGCGCCCGATGTCCTGCTCATATTCGCGAACCCGGGCACCTTTCGTCTGATCGTCCCAGCCGAGCAACGGCGCGACGATATCGGCGGCACGCGCGGCGATGCTCGAACCGTGGTCGCGCGTCTCGAATGCCAAGTGAGTGCGTCTGATCAGCAGGTCGCTCAGTGTCTGCGCCTTCTCGCGCTTGACGCCGTAGACCAGGTCGGCCGCCGTGTAGACCAGGTCCGGCGCGAAGCGTTGGGCAAGTTGTTGATCGTCTCTTTGCAGCCGGGCGATCTCGTCAGCCCGATCGGCTCCTGGAAGTTCGACGGCATCAGTCGGCGCGCGCCGAACTTTTTCGCCGAGCATCTCCTGTGCACGATCGACGATCTCGGCGGCCATCGACCGATACGTGGTGAGCTTACCCCCGGTGACGTGGACGACTCCGGATTCGTCGGCGACGATGCTGTGCTCGCGCGACGCGGCACTGGGGTTGGCACTGGCACCGCTCGCCAGTGGTCTGATGCCGGCCCACGCGCTGACCACGTCGTCGAACGTCAAACGGGCGCGCGGGAAGTAAGCATTCGCAGAGCGCAGCAAGTAGTCGACATCGCTCGCCAGGGCGTGCACCGTTTCCGGAGATTCATCGGTCCAGGTGTCAGTCGTCCCGATGATCGTCTGAGTACGAGCCGGCAGGCAGAACATCACCCGGCCATCGACCGCCGAAATCATCGTGATTGCGTCGCGGTTGCCCACCCGCTCTCTCGGCACCGCGATGTGGACGCCCTTGCTGCCGCGCGGACGCGCTCGACCGGCCGCGCCGAGTTCATTCTGCCAAACGCCCGTGGCGTTGACGACAAGTCGCGCCCGGACTTCCTGCCTCTCGCCCGAGTATTGCGCGGTGACGATCGCTCCGGCCGCCTTTCCCCCATCGCGAATGATTTCTGACACTCGGGTGTGGCTCGCCAGGACGGCGCCGCTCTGCTCGGCTGCCATAGCCGTGGCGATGGTGAGCAGCGCATCGTCAGTTCGCGCATCGTAGTACAGCGCTCCGCCGACGAGCCCGGTGGTTGAAAGGCTCGGCTCGCGGTCGAGTGTTTCCTCCAGATTCAACGTCGAGTGGCGTCGCGATTTGCCCAGGGCGAGAAGCTCGTACAGGAAAAGTCCCGCGGCGAGCTTCCATCGTCCCACGCGCGCGCCTTTGTAGATCGGCCAGGTAAAAGCGAGTGGCTGGACCAGATGCGGCGCGATTCGCAGCAACGTTTCGCGTTCGCGGATGGACTCGCGCACCAGGTGGAACTGCCCGTGCTCGAGATATCTGATTCCGCCGTGCACCAGCCGGGAAGAGCGACCCGATGTGCCGCTCGCGAAATCGTCGCGCTCGACCAGTAGCACCTTCAATCCGCGCATCGCCGCATCGCGCGCCACGCCGCAGCCGGTGATGCCGCCTCCGATCACCAGGACATCGAATTCTTCGTTCGGGATGTTGGGCATTCCTCTCGATGTCCGCGGAGGTGTGAGCTGAGGTGGCGCGGGCCAGCAGAATTATAAGGAATTTGACCGCAAGATTCGGATATCGAGCCGTTTTCGGTGGCCCCATCATTCGGGCACGATCAACGAATGACACCATCGTGAGAGAGGAGCCGATGCATTATCGACTGGTCCCGGTTGGAGACAAGCTTGTTCTAATGGCCGTCCTGGATGCCGCAGCGGGCGGCGAGGAGTACGTCTACGTGCGCGACACAAAAGCAAGCTGTTATGATTTTGATATCGCAGGAGCGAACGAGAATGAAGGGCTCAACCAAGTCTCGACATGGATCGGAGGAGCTACCCATGAATGAAGCAACTGCATGGGAGCTGATACTCGATCGGGACGCATCGGCCGACGGGAGCTTTCTGTACGGCGTGCGGACGACGGGCATCTATTGCCGGCCGTCATGCCCATCCCGGAAGCCGAAGCGCGACAACGTTTCGTTCTTCTCCTCGATAGAAGCCGCGGAGCGTGCTGGATTCCGTGCCTGCCAGCGCTGTCGTCCCAATCGGGCCAAGTCCCTCAATCCCGCTATCGAGCGGGCACGCGCCTACATCGACCAGCACATCTCCGACTTGAGCGATGAGCGTATCACGCTCGAGTTATTGGGCGAGGAATCCGGAATGAGTCCGTATCACCTGCAGCGCAAATTCAAGGAAGCCGTGGGGCTGTCGCCGGCTCAATACATCCGGGCGCGCAGAAGCGAGAGACTCAAGAGCGAGCTCAAGCGCGGTGAAACCGTCAGCCGCGCGTCGTTCGGCGCCGGCTACGGTTCCAGCAGCCGCGTTTACGGAGACGCGCCGACACGACTCGGCATGACGCCCGCGACCTACAAGAGTGGCGGCCACGGCGCACACATCGACTACGTGATCACGAAGACGTCCCTCGGCTCGCTGCTCGTGGGGGCGACCAATCGAGGAGTGTGCGCGGTCACACTGGGCGACAACGCAGAGGTGCTCGAAGCTGCACTGGAGCAGGAGTATCCGGCTGCATCGCGGGCGCGTCTGACCGAGCCGTGGAGCGCACTTCGCAACTGGGTCGAATCCGTCGTCGCTACGGTCGAAGGCGGTGGAACGCACTCCGACATTCCGCTCGACGTCCAGGCTTCAGCCTTTCAGTGGAAGGTCTGGAACGAGCTGCAAAAGATTCCGTTTGGTGAGACACGATCGTACAGCGACATTGCCAACGCCATCGGAGCGCCGAAAGCGGTGCGCGCCGTTGCCAGCGCCATCGCCAACAATCGAGTGGCAGTCGTCATCCCTTGCCATCGGGTCGTACGGCAGAGTGGCGAGCTCGGCGGGTACAAGTGGGGACTGGACCGCAAGCGTAAACTCCTCGCGAAGGAGCGTACCACGAGCACAGGCGGCACGTCCTAGATAGATATACGGCGCCCTTCTAAGTTCCCTGCATGGCAACATTTGGGAACGGGCGCCGCGTCGCGATCGTGGCGGGCGTGCGGACGCCTTTTGCAAAAGCTGGAACCGCGTTCAAGTCAATTTCCGCGATCGATCTCGGCAAGTTATCCGTCGCAGAGCTTTTGCAGCGCACCAACCTGGACGGGAAGGAAGTTCAGGCGCTGGTTTTTGGCACGGTGGTTCCGTCGGTGACCGAGCCGAACATCGCGCGTGAAGTGTCGCTGATGCCGCTGCTGCCGAAGGGAGTTCAGTCTTACACCGTCAGCAGAGCCTGCGCTTCGGCAAACCAGGCGATTACCGACGCCGCCGACCAGATTGCGCTCGGCAACCTGGACGTGGCGATCGCCGGCGGATCGGAATCCCTGTCGAACATTCCGATTCTTCACGCGAAGGGGATGGCTGACGCGCTGGTGGCGGCGTCGAAGGCCAAGACTCTGGCGGCGCGGCTCAAAATCTTCGCGCGACTGCGCCCGAAGGATTTCATTCCGATCACTCCGGCGATCGCCGAGCCTACGACGGGTGAGACGATGGGTCAGTCGGCGGAGAAGATGGCGAAGCTCAACTCCATCACACGCGAGGAGCAGGATCACTTCGCGCTGCGGTCGCACCGACTCGCTGCCGCCGGAACGGCGGATGGAAGACTGACAGCCGAGATCATGCCGGTGTACGTGCCGCCGAAATTCGAGACCGTGCTTACATCCGACAACGGAATTCGCGAGGACGCGAGCTACGAGGCGTTGGCCGCGCTCAAACCGGTCTTTGACAGACAATACGGCAGCGTGACCGCCGGCAATTCGTCACCGCTCACCGATGGCGCGGCCTGCGTCCTTCTCATGAGCGAGGAAAAGGCAAAGGCACTCGGCTATCCTCCGCTCGGCATCGTAAAGTCCTACGCCTACGCCGCCCTGGATCCGGGCGAACAGCTGTTGCAGGCGCCGGTGCTGGCGGCGCCAGTCGCGCTCAAGCGCGCGGGGCTGAAGTTGCAGGACATAGATCTCGTGGAGATGCACGAGGCGTTCGCCGCGCAGGTGTTGTCGAACCTGAAAGGATTCGAATCGAAGTACTGGGCTGAGCGCGCCGGCTTTTCGGAGCCTGTTGGAGAGGTGGATCGCGCTAAGCTGAATGTTATGGGTGGATCGATTGCAATCGGACATCCGTTCGGGGCAACCGGTGCCCGCATCACCACGACGCTGTTGAACGAGCTGCGTCGGCGCGGTGGTCAGTTCGGCCTCATGACCGTCTGCACCGCGGGAGGAATGGGCTTCGCGATGGTGGTTGAGAGGACACAGTGAGCTCGACGTCGGAAGTCACCATCGGCGGGCTCGTCGGCACGCGCTGGAAACCGGCGCTCGCCGTCGAAGTGACCGATGGCATCGCCGTCATCACCTTCGATCTGCCGAACGAATCGGTGAACAAGCTGAGTCGCGCGGTTAAAGACGAATTCGTGGCGCTGGTCACGAGACTGGAGCGCGATCCGAGCGTCCAGGGCGCCGTGTTCATTAGTGGCAAGCCCGATGTCTGGATTGCCGGCGCCGACATCGAGGAATTCCTCCAGCTCAAGACCGCGGCCGACGCCGAGCGATTGAGCCGGGATGGCCAGATGCTGCTGGACTCTGTGGAGCGGCTGCGCGTCCCCATCGTGGCGGCGATCCACGGTGCCTGCCTTGGCGGCGGACTCGAGACCGCACTGGCGTGCCGCTACAGAATCGCGACCGATCATCCGAAAACCATACTCGGACTCCCCGAGGTGCAGCTTGGGCTCATCCCGGGCGCGGGCGGCACCCAGCGCCTGCCGCGCAGAATCGGATTGACCAACGCTCTCGATCTCATTCTCACCGGCAAGCAGGTGCGCGCCAAAAAGGCGCTCCAGCTTGGCTTGATCGACGAGCTGGTCCATCCCTCGATCCTGCGCAGCGTGGCGATTCAGCGCGCTCGTGAAGTCGCAGAGGGGAGAAGGAAGAGCGAGCACCGCGGTGGTGGAGTGAAGGGCTTGCTGCTCGATGGCAACCCTGCCGGCCGCGCGCTGGTTCTTCGGAAAGCGCGCCAGCAGACACTCGCCAAATCGCGTGGGAATTATCCCGCGCTCATCGCCGCGATCGATGCCGTGGCAGCGGGCTACGAGCGTGGCGTCGCGCACGGCTATCGCGAGGAGTCTCGCAGGTTCGGCGAGATGGCGATGACCGACGTGTCGCGGCAGCTCATCTTCCTTTTCTTCGCCACCAACGAGCTGAAGAAGGATCCGGGAGTCGACCCATCTCAGCATCCGGATTTGCCGGTGAGCGCGTTCGAGCCGCTGCCGGTCGAAAAGATCGCCATCATCGGCGCCGGATTCATGGGGGCGGGCATCGCATCGATCGCGGTGCAGCACGGCAGCCTGGTGCGCCTCAAGGACGCGGACCACGCGCGTGTGGCAAAGGGGTACGCCGCCGTGCGCGACGTTCTCAAGGAGCGACTCACCAAGAAACAGATCACCAAAATCCAGTACAGCGATTACATGGCGCTGTTGGGCGGAACGGTCGACTACTCAGGATTTGGAAACGTCGATCTGGTGATCGAGGCGGTGTTCGAGGATCTAGCCGTGAAGCACCAGGTGTTGCGCGAGACGGAAGCGGCGATCAGCCCCGCTGCAATTTTCGCGACTAATACATCTACCATTCCAATTTCATTGATCGCGCAGGCCTCGAGCCGGCCCGAGCGCGTGCTGGGGATGCATTTCTTCTCTCCGGTGCACAAGATGCCGCTGGTCGAGGTGATCACGACGGAGCAGACCTACCCGCAGGTGACGGCAACCGCCGTCGCTTACGCCAAGAAGCTGGGCAAAACCGTGATTGTCGTGAACGACGGCCCCGGCTTCTATGTGAACCGGATTCTCTCGCCGTACATCAACGAAGCGGGAATCCTGCTCGACCAGGGAGTCGCAGTCGACATCATCGACAAGGCACTGGTCGATTTCGGATTTCCAGTGGGACCGATCACTCTGATCGACGAAGTAGGTCTCGATGTCGCGTCGAAGGCCGGAAAGATCATGGCCGATGCGTTCCCTGATCGGATGCAGCCGGCTAAATCGCTGCAGGCGGTGGTCGCGGCCGGACGCTACGGCAGAAAATCGCAGAAGGGGTTCTACACTTACGACAAGGAAGGGAAGAAGGGCGAGGTGGATCCTTCGGTCTACGGTCTCTTCCTCGCTCCTGGCAGCGTCCCGGTCGTGAAGACGGTGACTGCGGTTGCAGCGCCGGAAACGCCGGTGATTCCCGAGATGCCGGCTATTCAGGTTCAGCAGCGAACAGTTCTGGCGATGCTGAACGAGGCGGCGCGTTGTCTGAGCGACGGAATCATCAAGTCCCCGCGTGACGGGGATGTGGGCGCCGTTTTCGGAATTGGCTTCCCGCCGTTTCGCGGTGGGCCATTCCGATACATGGACTCACTCGGCGTACATATAGTGGTTCAGCGACTGGAGGATCTGAACGCGCGGTTCCCGGGACGGTACGAACCGTCCGATCTCCTGCTGGAGATGGCGCGTCGCAAGCAGGTCTTCTACCCAGACGAGCGCTCGTGAAGACAGGAGTACCAACGTAGTGCGTTCGTCTCTACTCTCGATCACATTTGGAATTGCGGCCGCCTGCGCGCCGGCGGTGCCACGCCCGATTACTCCGGCAGATTATCCCCGCACACGTCCGGAGCTGACGCGCTACCAGGAGACCTCACGCTACGCGGACGCGCGACGGTTTCTGGACTCGCTCCGCGCCATTGGCGCGCCCCTGACTTTCGGTTTCATCGGCAAGACGACCGAGGGCCGCGACATACCCTACATCGTTGCCTCGCGTCCGCAGGTTCAGACGGCTGCCCAGGCGAAAGCGCTCGGCCGGCCGATTGTTTATGTCCAGGGCAACATCCACGCGGGCGAGGTAGAGGGTAAGGACGCGCTGCTGGCGCTGCTGCGAGATCTCACCTTCTCGCGCACGCCCGACGCGCTCGATTCGATTGTTTTGATTGCGGTGCCGATCTATAACGCCGACGGTAATGAACGGTTCGCGTCCCAATCGATAAACCGCACCGAGCAGAACGGACCCGAGTTGGTCGGTGTGCGCGCCAACGCCCAGAATCTCGATCTCAATCGCGACTACGTTAAGGCGGAAGCACCTGAGACGCGCGCGTCACTGGCGATGTTCAATGCCTGGGACCCGGACGTTTTCGTGGATCTGCACACCACCGACGGCAGCTTTCACGGCTATGCGCTTACCTATTCGCCGTCGCTCAGTCCCGCCGCGGTCTTTGGCGGAATCTACGCGCGCGATTCGCTGCTTCCGGTTCTGCGGGAGCGAATGCGCACGCGCGATGGTTTCGAGGTGTTCGACTACGGTAATTTCGTCTCCGACGAGCGCGGCCTTGTTGCCGACAGCAGTGTGCCGGAAGCATGGGCGACTTACGATTCCCGGCCGCGCTTCGGCACCAATTACTACGGCGTCCGCGGCCGCATCGGCATTCTCAGCGAGGCCTACTCGCACGACTCGCTGGCGCGTCGCATCGCGTCGACCTACGCGTTCGTCAAGGAGATTCTCTCTCTGGCTGCGGAGAAGGGTCAGGCGATCCGATCTCTGAGCGCGCGCGCCGACAGCCAGCCACTGGCATGGGGTCGCGCTCCCGATTCGGTTCAGATGGTGGCGGTCAGATCGCAACTGATTGCCGCTCCTCGCACCATGGATGTCATCAAGGAAGATCTGGTGAAGACCGGCGACTCGTCGCGCACGCAGCCCGGTGTTCCCAGGGGCGAGCGACGCAGCGGCATCTTCAAAACGATTCGCATGCCCGTCTACGATCGGTTTACTTCGACACTCGACCGCCTGCCGCCGGCCGCCTATGTAATCGCACCTCAGGACACAGCTGTCGTCACTCTGCTGCGGCTGCACGGCGCGCGTGTAGAACGCTCCGACTCCGCGTGGACTGCGCGAGGCGAAACCTTCACCATCGACTCGATCATCACCGCACCACGAGCTTTTCAGGGCCACCACGAAGTCCGTCTCAAAGGAACCTGGCAGCGCGGGCCGCAGTCTCTCCCGTCGAGGTCGTTCATCGTCTCCACGGCTCAGCCTCTGGGCGCGTTGATCGTCTATCTGCTCGAGCCCGAGAGTGATGATGGATTCACGACCTGGAATTTCTTCGACGCCGACCTGAAAAAGGGCGGGCGATTCCCGGTTACCAGAATCTTTGACTTGTCGCGGCGTGGACGGAGCGCCGCTCGCCGCTCGTCGGCGTCCGCCTCACCGCTTCCTCAGGACTAAATGCTTCGTAGCGCACTGCTCTACCTGTCTGACCAGCCGCAGATATTCAAGTTCGTCCGCAATAACCGGGTCGCCAAGAGCTTCGCCAATCGGTTCGTCGCTGGTGAGACGCTGGATACGGCACTCGCCGCCGTTGCCAGGCTGAACGCCCGCAACATCGCGGCGTCGCTCGACCTGCTCGGCGAGAGCGTCCACAACGAGGAGGAGGCGCGCGCGGCGGGAGAGCTGTACCTGAAGCTGCTCGACGGCATCCAGGAGCGAAAAGCCAACGCCAATGTCTCGGTCAAGCTCACGGCGATGGGGCTGGATGTCTCGGAGGACCTTTGCGTCGCGATCATGCACAAGATTCTCCAGCGCGCTCGCGATTACGGGACGTTCGTGCGGATCGACATGGAGTCGAGCGAGTACACCCAGCGGACTCTCGACCTTTTCGAGCAGCGACTTTATCCGGCATATCGCGAAAACGTTGGCATTGTCCTTCAGAGCTACCTCTATCGCACCTTCGCTGATGTGCAGCATGCCGACTTGCTCAAGGCTCGGGTGCGCATTTGCAAAGGCGCCTACAAGGAGCCGGAGACGGTCGCGTTTCCCGAAAAAAAGGACGTCGACGCCAATTACATAAAGTGTATGCAGGAGCTGATGCTGAAGGGGAATTACCCTGGCGTCGCTACACACGATGAGGCGATCATCAAGGAAGCGAAGCGTTTTGCCAAGTCGAACGACATCTCCACTGACCGCTACGAATTCCAGATGCTTTACGGAGTGAGACGCGACCTCCAGGACCGACTCGTGCGCGAGGGCTACCGAATGCGAGTGTACGTTCCGTTCGGAACGCAGTGGTACCCGTACCTGATGCGCCGTCTCGCCGAGCGGCCGGCGAATGTAGCGTTCCTCACCGGTAACGTGGTCAAGGAGATAGTCGGCAGGCGCCGGAGCTGACGATGGGCAGATTCATTCCTCCCGATCACTCGAAGGGCGATCCCAACACGATCGGCGGTTACATGGCCGTGCACGATCGCCCCGCCGCATTTGAGGGAAGCGATGGCGCGTCGTACAGCGTCGAGATCGTCAGCGACGACAGCGGCGACAAGAAGCAGCCGTTCGCCGCGTATCTCCTTTTCGTTCGCTGGCGGCACGGCGATCCCGTCGCCAGCGGCCACCTCGAGACCGAATTCCTCGCTTTCGCCCCGACGGAAACAGAGGCAAGGGCTGCGGTGGGTGCGCTGCGTCTGAGCGAGGTGAAGTCAAAACTCGATGCACTGATCAAGGCACAGCGCGCCGACGAGCGACCCTGGTGGGATGCGATGCGCGGCGAGGGTAGCAATTGACGCGCAAGGAAGGCGTCGTGCTGAAGGGGACTGGCGGCGTCTGGCACGTCCGCGCGGAAACGGGTGAGACGCACGAGGCATCGCTGCGCGGGAGACTGAAGCAGGAGCGCGAGGAGACGAAGAAGCTCGCGGTGGGTGACAGGGTAGTGCTCGAGATCGATAACCGCGGAGAGCACTGGACGATCGCCGACATTCTACCGCGCCATTCTCAGCTCGCCCGACGCGCGCCAGGCGAGGGTCAGGGCGAGCGCATCGTCGCCGCCAACGTCGATCAGGTCATTGTCGTGTTCGCAGCCGCGAAGCCGGAGCCCCACCGGAGGATGCTGGACAGGTTCCTCGTCATCGCCGAGGCGAATTCACTGGAATCGCGGATAGTCATCAACAAAATCGAGCTGGTCGACCGCGAGCAAGTCGAGCGCGCGTTCGCGGACTACTCCGCCGCCGGTTATCCCGTTCACTTCACGAGCGTGAAGCAGCGAATCGGCCTCGATCAGCTCCACGATGCGCTGGCAGGCAAAACATCGGTGCTCACCGGGCCTTCCGGCGTCGGCAAGTCTTCGTTGATGAATTCGATGTACCCGGGGCTCGATCTGCGGGTAGGCGAGATCAGCGAATCGGTGAACAAGGGACGACACACCACCGTCGGCGCGTTATTGCATCCGCTGCCCGACGGCGGCGTCGTGGTGGATTCGCCGGGCCTGCGCGAGGTCGGGATGTGGGGACTCGCGTCAGAGCATCTCGACGAGTGCTTCCGGGAGTTTCGAGAGTACATAGCATCGTGCCGCTTCGGCAATTGCACCCACCGCGTCGAGCCGGGATGCGCGGTGCGCGCCGCGGTCGAGAAGGGCGCGATCAGCGCGGAGCGATACGATAGTTATCTGCGATTGCGGGAGGAAATGGAGCAGTCCGAACTAAGGCGGGCGCCGAAGAATTTGAAGCGGAGGTCGTGATCGGAACTGCAACGGAACGGGTGCGAGGCCGGGAACTGCAACTGAACGGGTGCGAGGTGTGAGAAGCCAAGGTGCCAGGTGAGAGTTCACGACTCCGTGACGGTTCTACTGAGTGAAAACACAATCAACTGCTTGTGCTCAGAGTGGCGCCGGTGCCGTCACAACGTAGTGAACTAATAACTGCGATCTGCGCTACTCACACCTCGCACCCGTTCAGTTGCAGTTACGCAGTGATCTCGACCGTCCAGTCAACCTGTAGATCCGGCCTGAGCGTCTCTCTCACCGAACAGTACCTGTTCGCCGACAGCTCGATCGCGCGGAGTGCCTTCTCCTTCTCGAGTCCCTTGCCGCTCATTCGAAAATTCATCGTGATGTGCCGGTAGCGACGCGGAACCGTATCGACCCGCTCGCCGACCACATCGATCTCCAGCGATTCCAGCGGCGTCCGCTGCTTCGCCAGTATGTCGATCACGTCGTACGAAACGCACGTCGCCAGTGCGGTGAGCAGCGTCTCCGGCGGACTCTGGCCGGTTTTGCCATCGCCGTCGATGTGGGCCGTCGGTCCACCCGGGCGGCCCGCATCGAACTGGTGGTCGCCAGCCCACGACACGTGGATCAGCGAGGGCTTCTTCGCGGTCGGCGTCGCTGGTGGTGCCGTCACTTCTCGGGGCCCTTCTCGATCGGAGCGCGCACCGCATTACCCCACTCGGTCCAGCTGCCGTCGTAGTTTCTGACTTTATCGTATCCGAGGAGATAGGTCAGCACGAACCAGGTGTGCGAGGACCGCTCTCCGATTCGGCAATAGGCGATAATGTCGTCGGTCTTCTTCAGGCCTTTCTCTCCCTCGTAGATCGCGCGTAGCGCATTCGCATCCTTGAAGCTGCCGTCAGGATTCGCTGCCCTCGCCCATGGCACGCTGCGCGCGCCCTTGATGTGTCCGCCACGCAGTGTTCCCTCCTGCGGGTAATCGGGCATGTGGGTGCGCTGGCCGGTGTACTCCTCGGGGGATCGCACATCGATCAACGGCTTCCCCGCAGCTGAGTGCTCGCCAACCTGCTTGAAGAAGGCGCGAATCTTTTCATCGGAGCGCTGAGGAGCCTTGTAATTCGTCGCGCGGTACGAGCGAACCTCCGTCTCGAACGGCCGACCTTCCTGCTCCCACTTGATGCGGCCGCCATCGAGGAGCTTGGCGTTGGTGAATCCGAACAACTGAAAAACCCAGAAAGCGTACGCCGCCCACCAGTTGTTCTTGTCCCCATAAAACACGACGGTCGTATTGTCGTCGATTCCTTTTTCACGAAGAAGTTTCTCGAATTGCTCTGACGACACGTAGTCGCGCAGAACGGGATCGTTGAGATCCAGATGCCAGTCGACCTTCTGCGCTCCCGGAATGTGTCCGGTGTCGAAGAGAAGAACATCCTCATCGCTCTCGATGATTCTGATGTTCGGATCGTCGAGATGCTCGGCGAGCCATTCCGTGCTGACGAGAACTTCAGGGTGCACGTAGCCCTTGCCGACGATCGTTTGATCGACGGCTGTCGTGTTGGTAGTGATTGTCGCCCCCATGGTCGGCTCCTGAAAAAGGAGAGCTACTGCATAATCAAGCCGGGCTCCCGCTCATGCAAGGCCGGGGGCATTGCATGTTCGCCAGGCAAGTGAGTCGCCGCGAAGGGTGGACTGCGCGGCACTAGCTGTATCTTTGCTGAATGAGTGAGCGAGCGAAGCCGCAAATGGAGTCGTACTCCCGCCACGTGCTTGTATGCACCGGCGATTTCTGCTCACCCGGTCGTCGTGGCCGGGAGATCTACTCGCTGCTCGCGGAGCTTCTTCAACGCGAGGATCTACTCTTCGGGCCACAGCGCGTGAAGCGCGGAGAAACTCCCTGCCTCGGCGTCTGCGCCGAGGGGCCAATCGTCGTCGTATACCCGGAAGGAATCTGGTATTTCGGCGTAACGCCGGAGCTGCTGGAGAGAATCGTCGTCGAGCACTTGAAGAATGGAGTGCCCGTCGACGAAGCAATTTTCCATCGATTGCTTTAACTTTCCAGCCTCAGGTACCCGTTGCAGTGACCCCGCCCAACCCCTTTAATCCACGCAGACTCGCACTCGGGGCTGCGAGAAAACTGATCTTCGAGAATGAGGATCCGGAGACGGCGCTTGAGCGCATCGCTGGCCTTACCTCGATGGACAATCGCGGCGCTTCGAGCCCGGAGAGCAAGTCAATGTCACGTTCGCGCAGCACGATTCTGAACGACCTGGATGAGATGTATCGCGAAGCTTTCGAGCGGGCGAAGGCCACGGGCGACCAGAGCCAGATGGCAACGCTCGATTTCGCGTACCGGAGGGAACAGCTCTACTTCGAGATCCTTCTCGACGTTCGCGACGCCCTTGAGCGTCGCTAGTCTGCGGATGGCCCCGGCCTGGAGGTCGGGTTGAATTCGCTCTGGGGCTGGATCGGCTTCAACGTCCTCGTCCTCGCCATTCTTGCACTCGACCTCGGGTTCCTCCACAACCGAAATGAAAAGGTAAGCGTCAGGGAAGCCGCGACGTGGAGCGCGGTGTGGGTCGGGCTGTCGCTCAGCTTCGCGCTGGCGATCTATCTGACGATGGGCAAGGAGTCCGGTCTCGAGTTCCTGACCGGCTACCTGATCGAGTACGCCCTCTCGGTCGACAACATCTTCGTGTTCGTGCTGATCTTCTCGTACTTCAACGTGCCCGAGAAGTACCAGCACAGAGTGCTCTTCTGGGGAATCATCGGCGCCCTCGTTCTGCGCGGTGTCATGATCGTCGCCGGCTCGGCGCTGGTGACCCGCTTCTCGTGGACCCTGTACATCTTCGGCGCCTTTCTGGTTTTCACCGGTGTCAGGATGGCGCTGCAGAAGGACGAGACGGAATACAATCCGGAACATGATCCGGTGCTGAAACTCACCCGCAGGCTCATTCCAGTAACGAACGACTATCGCGGCGACAACTTTTTCGTTCGTGAGCCGGATGCGCAGGGCAAAAGCCGCATTGCGGCGACGCCCCTGTTCGTGGTCATGCTGATCGTGAACACCACGGATATCATTTTTGCGACAGATTCGATACCGGCGATCTTTGCCGTCACTCGCGATCCGTTCATCGTCTACACTTCGAACATCTGTGCTGTGCTCGGGTTGCGCGCTCTCTATTTCCTGTTGGCGGGCATTGTCGACAAGTTCGTCTATCTCAAGCTCGGCCTTTCCATTGTTCTGATTTTTATCGGCCTGAAGATGCTTCTCGAGGCATTCGTCCACATACCGATCCTCGCGTCACTCGGAGTAGTGGGCGCCGTCCTGGGCACGTCGATTTACGCGTCGGTAAAATGGCCCGGCGAGGGCACTAATACGCCTTAACGGGTTACCCATAAGGCACAGGGACCGTCTTGAACAGTACCTCCCTCCGTTTCTAACACAACAATCGGGATTTCAGCATGAGTTTTCATTCGCGCCTCGTTGCCGGCGCCCTGTTCGCGCTCGCTCCACTGTCACAGATCAACGCCCAGAACGCCGGCAAGACACTGGCGATGGATTTTCGAGCGACCGTCTCGGTACAGGGTCAGCCGGATACCTCCGTTATCATCGGCCACGCGGTCGGCAACAGCGACAAGATGCGACTTGACGTTAAGGGAGCTCCGTCGCAAAGGAGCACCCTGACGTCGGACAGCGTGGTAACCATGGTCGTTACCGACAGCGGCAAGACGATCACGTTCCTCGACAGCAAGCAGGGCCAGTATTTTCAGGTCCGCCCCGCGGAAATGGTCTCCCAGGCGCAGCAGATGGGCGCGATGAAGATGGAATTCTCAGGCACCCAGGCCAAGGTCGACAGTCTCGGCGCTGGTCCATCGATTCTCGGCCACCCAACCACCCACTATCGCGTTACAACGGGTATGACAATGACCGTGAATGCGATGGGACAGCAGCAGGTGGTCAAATTCTCAAGCGTTGCCGACAACTATTACGCAACCGATCTCACCGGATCGCTAAATCCATTCTCCAGCGTGACCAGCGGTGACATGGCGAGCATGTTCGCCAGCAGCAATGCCGAGTTCGCGAAGCAGCTGAAGGAAGTGCGGGCGAAGCTGCCGAAGGGTACGCAGCTCCGTGCCCTGAACTCGGCCACCATCGTCGCTCAGGGAATGACTCGCGTGACCACGAGCCTCGCCGAGGTGACCGCTCTGCAATGGGTCAACTCTGATCCAAAAGCCTTCGACATTCCCGCCAGCTACAAGCAAGTTCCGCTGCCGGGACTGGCCGGCGCCGCTGCAGGTGGTGCGATTCCGCCGAAGTAACGTCTGGCCGTATTGCACAAAAAAAGGGCGACTCTTCGGAGCCGCCCTTTTGTCTTTCATTCTATCAGAACTTCACGATTTCTTCGTAAGCTCGTTTGAAGTCGTCGACCTGGGGTAGAATCGAGTCCTCGAGGCGCGGAGCATAGCCGACAAAGGTGTCGGTGGACGCGATCCGCTTCACCGGTGCGTCGAGCCACGCAAAACACTCATCTGCGATCGCCGCCGAGATCTCGGCGCCGAATCCCCACGACTGGGCATCCTCGTAGGCGACGATGACGCGCGACGTCTTCTTCACCGAGTCGAACACTGTGTCCCGATCCCACGGGCTCAGCGTGCGCAGATCGATCACTTCGACCGAGATCCCGTTTTCGGCGACCGCGTTCGCCGCGGTGAGAGCGCGCTGCACCGTGGCGCCGTAAGTGACCAGTGTCACGTCAGTTCCCTCGCGCACGATCTTCGCCTTGCCGAACGGGATCATGAAGTTCGGCCCGGGATACGCCGACTTGTTGTAGATCTGCCGGTACAGGTGCTTGTGCTCGAGGAAGATCACCGGATCGTCGCACCGAATCGCGGTTCGCAGCAGACCATTGGCATCGAGGGCAGTCGCTGGGCACACCACGCGCAATCCAGGACAATGCGTGAACAGCGTCGCGCCAGTCTGGGAGTGATAGATCGCGCCGCGGATGTACCCGCCGTATGTCGTTCTCACCACCACCGGTGCCGAGAAGTTGTTGTTGGAGCGCCACCGCATCGTCGCGAGCTCGTCGCGCAATTGCATGTACGCGGTCCAGATGTAGTCGAAGAACTGGACTTCGACGACCGGTTTGAATCCGCGAATCGCCAGGCCGATGGCGCGTCCGACAATGTTCGCTTCCGCCAGCGGTGAGTTGTAGAC
>JBKOVX010000386.1:0-5298 GCA_046724115.1 Gemmatimonadota bacterium
CTCTAACGCCACCGCCCTACGTCACGGCGTAGTAAACCAGCAACTGATATCTACACCTCTCGCTGCTCGCACCAGTTCTGTTGGACTTCCGGACTTGACGTGTTGAGGCAGTCGGACATCAAGCCGCGCCGGCAATCGCGCTCCCATCCCGAATGGTGAGCCAATCAGTTCTGACCCGATCCCATTCCTGAATGAGCAGCCCCTGCTCCTCGAACACGAGTCTGATCTGGCTCGGATCGTAACCTCCGATCTCCTCGAGCACCGGGATGAGCACGCTGAGCGCGTCGTCGCTGATCACTGTTCGACGGGCGATCTGCGCGATGTGCCGAGTCTCCGACGCAGCGATGGTGAGACCTTCGCCGCGATTGACATGCAGCATCACGTGAATGTCCGAGCTGCCATCGCCGACGTAAACGATGCGATCGGTGGGCACCCCGAGGCGCCAGCGGAGCGAGTCCACCGCGGCAACTTTGCCGTAGCCGGCGGGAACCTGGATGACACTCTCGATCTCGCCGGTTTCCTTATTGAACTCGAAGTGCGCGCCGATGATGTGATCCGGCGGAACAATTCCCTGCAGCGCCGAATTGACGACGAGCCACGGCGCGGCGGAGACGACATAGAAATCGAAACGGAATCCGTCGATGCCGTCCTTCAGAAAATCGGCGAGCAACGCGATGTTCCGTTTCAAGCGAATGCGGCGACCGACTTCGACCAGGTGCTCTTCACGCACCGCACGAAAGTCAGGATCGTGCCGCAGTAGATACGTCAGCTCGGCGCCTGATTGCACCAGGTTGAGGCGCGACAGGTTGGCGACTCGTTCCTGAAAGTCGGGAATGCCGAGCATCTCGGCCAACACCAGACCCGAATCGTTGAAGCTGAGAGTCTGGTCGAAGTCGCTCACGAGCAGGTAATACTTCCTCATCAATCCTCCATTGGCGCTCGAATTATTTCGTCACCGGCGCGCCCGTCCCGGCAACGAAAACGAATCGCCCCCGCATCCGATTGGAACGCGGGGGCGATTTCTAAGCAGCATGAGATGTTGTTAACCTCTTCGCCATCGCGCACCACGCGTTCCGTCCCAGCAATTCTTGGCGGGGCCGAAAATAACGTTGGAGTGCAGATGAGCGTCGAGGATCATTTCTTTGAGTGTGTTGCGTTTACTGATATACGAATGGGTTGCGCTTACTGAAACACGCTTACTTGCAACCTAACGGCCACAGTCGTATGACGTCAACCTATTGACGTTGTTAAGCGTTGCAGCGTCACAACTTACGTGTATCGAGAGCGTAAAGATTCCGCCAGCAGCTCCGACCACTCCTGAAGCAGCTCCAACCACTATAGTAGTTGCAGAGTGCGGACTAACTGCTCGCACTTGAATTAGAGAATACCGATCGGGGCGGCTTGTCCCGCAGTCGGCACCCATGCCGAATTGCGGTTAGACCTGCAGCTACCCGTCGTACGCTGTAATTTTCGTGTTAGCCCCATTCGCTTATAGTTTGGGCGAATTTGATGAGACGTACCTGACGAGACTCCAGTCGTGACGCGAACCCGCGTCCGCGACTCTGCACCAAACCAGTTTCGTGGAGGCGTTCATATGCACCGCACCGCCAGCGTGGTCGGCCTTGCAATACTGCTGACCATTCCCGCCAGCACCGCCGTCTCGCAAGCGAAGATGTCCAAGGCACAGAAGATCGCCAACGCCATGACCGCCGCGCCACGCTCGATTTCGGCGAATGCCACCATCATGGATTGGCCTGCATCAGAGGGCGCTCAAATGACGACCCTCCGCACGGGAACGAACGCCTGGACTTGCCTTCCCGATTTTCCTGCCACGAAAGGCAACGATCCAATGTGCGTCGACGCTCAGTGGATGTCATTCATGGATGCCATGATGAGCAAAACCAATCCCACGATCACGGGGACCGGCGTCGGCTACATGATCGCCCCCGGGGGAGCGTACGGCAGCAACACCGATCCCTATGCGGCGGCGGCGACCGCCAATAACGAATGGGGGTATGATCCGCCGCACATTATGCTGCTCGTCGCTGACCGGAACACAATCAAGTCAATTCCGACGACTCGCCAGGGCGGTGGGCCGTGGGTAATGTGGTCCGGGACGCCATACGCGCATGTAATGATCCCGGTGGCGTCGACAAAGAAATAGCGCGGGACCCTGCGGAGTGCGGAACAGATGCACTTCGAGCGGCGAACCAACTACCATTTCGAACTGCGATCTAAGCCCGAACGGCGAACTACTGCGAACTAACCGAATGCGAGCGGGTTCGCACCTCGTATTAGGTTCGACCTTCGCAACTAGATCGCAGTTCGAACTGGCAGTTGTTCGCCGCTCGCAGTCGATGTCAGACTGTGCAGATCTTGACCGCTTGCGCCAATGATTCTCTCGGATCGCGCGTCGGCACGAATTCCTGCGCGACGTAGCCCTGGAATCCCGCGTCGGCGATCGCCTGCATGACGCGGTGATAATTGAGCTCCTGCGTCTCGTCGATCTCGTGGCGACCCGGCACACCCCCAGTGTGAAAGTGGGCGATGTACTTGATGTTGTCGGTCACGGTGCGGATCACATCGCCCTCCATGATCTGCATGTGATAAATGTCGTACAGCAGCTTGAATCGCGGAGAGTTTATCTGCTTCGCCAGCGCCACGCCCCAGGCAGTGTGATCGCACTGGTAATCGGGGTGATCCACCTTTGAATTGAGCAGCTCCATACAAAGCGTGACGCCGTGCTGCTCGGCGATCGGAATGAGCGGCCTGAGTCCCCGCGCACAAATCTCCCTACCTTCGTCGTCGCTCTGCCCCCGGCGGCTGCCCGAGAAGCAGATCACGTTCGGCACTTTCGCGGCGGCGGCGAGCGGAATCGCGCGCTGGTAGGCGGGAATCAGCCAGGCGTGATTCTCGACGCGGTTGAAGCCGTCGGTGAGACGCGTTTCGGGGTGCGGCACAGTAGCATATCCCATCGCGCAGGCGAGTCCAAATCGCGGCGGGACCGCCCACTGGTCGGGCTCGAGCAGGTCTATCGCATCGAGTCCCAGCTCGCGTGACATCTGACAGAGCTGGTCGAGGGTGAACTTGCCGTACGGCCACCGCGAGACAGAGAGCTTGAGCCGCGACTTCGTCGCCAGCCGTTCTGTGAGGAACGGCGCGACGGACTTTGATGTTCCGCCGGAGGCGGCGCGCGCTCGGGCGAGTCCGGTCATTCCGGCGATTGTCCCAGCAGCGAGAAAGCTTCGACGGTTCATGTGTCCCTCGTGGAGAGTGGCGGGGCGAACTTGAGAGGGTGTTCGGAGGGTGTCAAGGAAGGGAACTGAAAAAGAAGAAGATGCTGGGAGCGAAAGGGTTCTGCTTTCGCCCGGAGCCGCCAGCCGCTCCGCCCGCGGCTCCGAGCCGGTAGTCGTAAGTAGATCTCCCCATCCACATAGCGCTCGAACCCCAAAAGCTCCAGATTTTCCGCGGCTCGCTTTACGAGTCCACTAATGCCAGAGGCTCGGACGTCCACTCTTATCAACGGACCGAACTCCATGAGCAACCTCAGTTCCACCGACATTCTCGTTATCGCCGCATACTTCCTCCTCCTCGCGGCGATTGCCTGGTGGGCCGCCAAACGCGAGAAGAACATCAGCTCAGACTTCTTTCTGGCGAGCCGAGATGTGGGTTGGCTCGCGGTAGGCGCAAGCCTGTTCGCTTCCAACATTGGTAGCGAGCACCTGGTCGGTCTCGCGGGCACCGGGGCGGCGAGCGGCCTGGCGGTCGGCCACTTCGAGTGGCTGGCGAGCTTCATCCTGCTCCTGCTCGGCTGGCTGTTCGTGCCGTTCTACCTGCGCAGCGCCGTGTACACGATGCCGGAATTCCTCGAGCGCAGATACAACCCCGAGTCACGCTCCTACTTCACCTGGGTGTCCATTGTCGGTTACGTGCTGACGAAAATCAGTGTGACGCTCTTCGCCGGCGGCATCGTCATGCGTGCCGTCACCGGCTTTGATTTCTGGACCAGCGCTGCGATCCTCATCGTCATCACCGGTCTTTACACGATTTTCGGTGGACTGCGCGCGGTCATCTACACCGAAGTGATGCAAGCAGTGGTGCTGATCCTCGGATCGGTGACGTTGATGTTTATCGGCCTCCATGCTATCGGCGGCTGGTCCGGCCTGAAAGCCTCGGTTCCGCCCGACTTCTTCTCCATGTGGAAGCCATCGAATCACAAGGATTTCCCATGGACGGGCATCGTCTTCGGTGCGCCGATTCTCGGCATTTGGTATTGGTGTACCGACCAGCACATCGTCCAGCGCGTGCTTGCCGCTCGCAACATCAAGGAAGCGCGGCGCGGGACGATCTTCGCCGGCTATCTGAAGATCCTGCCGGTTTTCATTTTCGTTCTGCCCGGAATCATCGCCGCGGCACTGTACCAGGATGTCCGCAACGGCCAGGCTGATTCGGCCTATCCGATTCTTGTCACTCGCCTGCTTCCGATCGGGTTCAAGGGATTGGTGCTGGCGGGAATGCTGGCGGCGCTAATGAGCTCGCTCGCATCTGCATTCAACTCGGTCTCGACGCTGCTGACGTGGGACGTCTACAGAAAGTGGCGGCCGAACGCGTCGGAAGCGCGGCTGGTCTTCGTAGGTCGTGTGACGACGGTGGTCCTCGTTTTCGTTGGGCTCGCCTGGATTCCGGCGATGAAGTACGTCTCGCCACAACTCTACATTTATCTACAGAGCGTTCAGGCCTACATCGCGCCGCCGATCGCGGCGGTCTTCCTGCTCGGCGTTCTGTTCCCTCGCCTCAATGGCAAGGGCGCGCTGGCAGCGTTGTGGACCGGATTCGTCCTTGGTTTCGCGCGTCTGGTTCTCGAGCTCGACAAGTCGCATCTGACGCAAGGAAGCTTCATGTACTGGTACGCTGACATCAACTTCCTGCATTTTGCCGCGCTGCTGTTCCTGTTGTGCAGCCTCATTCTTATCGGGGTGAGCGTCATGACTCCGCCTCCAACTCCGGAGCACGTCGCAGACCTGACGGTACAGACCGTCGCGCCCTCGGCGGCTGTAGAAGTGGCGCCAAGGGAGCGGACCCTCGAGATCGCGCTGTCCGTACTGCTGGTCGCGATAATTGGGGCGCTATGGATCGTGTTTAGGTAGGATGAAAACAAACTGAAGACTACCAGCTAAGAGCAATCGGCGGAGCGGCTGGGAGCCACGAGCCCGCTAGAGGCTGAGGACCGCCTCTGTTTCGCCGCTCTAAGCCTCAAGCGGGCTCGCAGCCCCTGGCCGCTCCGCTCAAAGCTCCTAG
>JBKOVX010000070.1:0-3495 GCA_046724115.1 Gemmatimonadota bacterium
AAATCCTCACTAAGAGCCGCCCGGACATACGCTTACAAAAGGTTTAACTCCGCGGGGGCGTGGGCACGACGCCTGCGCTTTTTGGGGGCCCGATTGGCTCTTGCTCTCGACGGAGATATCCCACTTGTCACAGACAGTTTCGGTTGCAAACCCGACCATCGCTTGGACCAAGCTTCCGGACGGCGCCGTGCTGTTCTCGCCGTCCAGCGAGGTCTATTACGGGCTCAACGAAGTCGCCGCTCTGGTTTGGGAAACGCTCGCGCAGGAAGTGAACACTGTGGATGGATTGTGCGCCGCGGTGCAGGAAAGATTCCCCGACGTGGAGCGAGGGCAGATTGACGAGGACGTGGTGGAGTTGATCGGTGAGCTGCAATTGAATGGGCTCATCAAGCTCGGACCGATCGAATCCGCGGCGTGACCCGACTCACCGCGGCAGCCCGTGCCATTACGCATGGACGTTGGCGTGAGCTCCGCGAGGTGATCGAAGCCCAGATCGCGTTGTTGAAAGCGCAGACGATGCGGAGCCTGTTGCCTACCGGACAATTCGTTGTTTTCAACAATCCGCCGCCGTCAAAGCGTGCGTCCGGGGAAGACAGGGCTTTAGGTCTGCGCCTCGCGCGAGCCGTCGATCGCGCGTCGCGCTTCGGTGTGTTTCACCCCCTCTGCCTCGCTCGCGCCGTTGCCCTCAGCTCCATGCTCGAGTCGCGAGGCATTGAAACGCACAGAATAAGAATCGGAGTTCGCAAGCACGACGGAGTATTCAGCGCTCACGCGTGGGTGGAGCTGGGTGCCGATGTGATCGGAGACTACGCGACCGCGATCGAAGACTATGTTCCGCTGACCGAAGTGAGCGTCAATCGGAATCGCTCACTCAGCTCTCTTTGGCAAAACGATAATTCTCAATAGCTGTACAGCGTTCCTGTCCTGCGTGCGCGACGCAGGGCCATCGCGAATGAGGCGCCTCCCACCACTACGGTCACCACGCTGATCGCGAGAAGAATAGTGACGTCCCGCCGAACGGTCCCGAGAGAATCACCGAGGAGCACGATTTGGCGGAGCGCACGCAAACCGTAAGTAAGGGGCAGAAACGCCGCGACATCGTGGATCCACGACGGAATGACGTGAGTCGGGTAATACACTCCACCCAGAAACATCGACCCGGTGAGAATCACCGCAGATAACGGCCCCGTCGTACGGAAAGTCAGCACCAGGCTCGCGAGTAAAAGCCCGACGCCGACGTAGCTCAACATGGTCAAAGCGACCACCAGCGCGCCGGCCGGCGCAGCGCTCCACGTAATCCGCGCACCGAGAAACGTCGCGGCGACTATCACAATCGATGCCCGCAGCATCCCCCACAGCATCCCGTAGCCCATCATGCCGACGCAGATCGCCCGCAATCTCGCCGGCGTCCCGAGTATCATCTCGAAGGTGCCACGCGCGATTGCTCCGTCCAGCGCGGTTGGAAGCGAAGTCACACAGGTCGAGATGAGGGAAAACATCGTCGCACCGACGACGACGAAGGCAAAGTACTGTCTCGATTCCGCTTTGATGGACTGCTGCATCGTCGGCTCGAGCGCGTGAGCGATGAAGTACAGGGGCAGCAGCACCACGGCCAGGCCAAGCAGCGACATGATCATTCCGACGCGATAGCTCGATGCCGTGAGCCACGCCGACCGTATCAACGCCCGCGCCTCACGCATCTGTGACTCCTTCCTCCATTTCGTGCTGCTCGACGATCTGCGCAATCAACGATGACAGCGACATGGGGGCGCGCTCGAAGCGGCTGACGGCTACCCGTGCTTCCACCAGCCGACGCAGTACTTCGGCGGCGGACCCCTCGCCGCCTTCGACCACGCATTCGACGCTCGCATCTCCACCGTCGTCCACCTGGCGAGCAACTCCGCTCACCAGTCCACGCTTGACCAGGACATCGAACACGGGATGATCCTGCATCGGCGTCCAGATGCGATACCGGTTCTGACCGAATCTGGCCGCGAGATCCGGACCCCGGCCCATCGCCGCCACTCGACCGCGATGCACGACAGCCACGCGGTCGCAGAACGTGAAGGATTCCTCCGGATTGTGGGTCGCGATCAGGACGGTTGCGCCGCCGCGATTTACGATTTCTTCCCGCAGCATCAAGCGGAACGCGTGTGCGGTCACTGGATCGAGACTGCGCGTCGGCTCGTCCATTAAGAGAATTCTCGGGCGGGAGATGAGAGCGCGCGCGAGGAGGAGTCGCTGGCGCATGCCTGACGAGAAATGTCCAACGAGCTTTTCGCCCGCCTCGGAGAGTCCCACCGTGCGGAGCGCTTCGTCGATTCGGGAGGCGGCCTCAAGCCGCCGCAACCGATGCAGGCCGGCGAAAAGCTTCAGGTTTTCGGTCGCGGAAAGGCGCCAGTTCAGGCTGCGCTCTTCGGCGCTCACCAGCGCCAGCATCTCTCGCACTAGTCGCGGCTCCGCAACGGCGTCCACTCCTTGTATGTCCACGCGTCCGGCATCGGGCACGAGCAGCGTGGCCAGCATTTTCAGCAGCGTGGTCTTGCCCGCACCGTTCAGGCCGAGGATGCCGAAGATTTCGCGCTGGCGAACCTCGAACGTGACCTCGTTGACGACCACGGCCCTGCGAGTGGCGAATGGATGACGGATCGCCTCGAGCACAGATCTGCGCACGCCGAAACCCTTGGTAAGGTTTTCGACCGCGACGCTCACGGGTCGTGCACGCGCCTCCGCACCGAGCGCGTCCGTGACCTGATCCTGGAGACAGGCGATCGTCACGCAACCTCCCGATTGCTGCTGACAGCGGACGCGATGCGTGATTCGGAGTGCCACGCAATGATTTGTGCGACCACATCACCGAGCGCAGACCAGTCGCGGGTGATTCGCAGCGTGAAGACCGGCGTTGCTGCAACGATGGCTCCAAGTTGTTCCATCACCAGGGCTGGGTCCTCGGCCTGAAGCAGCGGTGACAGCTTGAGGTGCTGAATCAACACCGGCAGCGCCGCGCGCGGGCGCAATCTGGACCGCGAAACTGGTAGCGCGTGCTCCGTTGGCTGCGCTGGATCGAGGATGTAGATCGCGGCCAGGGGAACCCGAAGATCGAGTGAGCCAACGGACTCACCGGAGTGATTGACCAGATACTTGCCGTCGGATTCGCGACGGATCGAGGAAGCGCTGGTTGCCAATTGCTCCATGCTGTCGCCATGAAGTCTGATGATGTGATCGCTCGGGCATATCATTGGTTGATCACCGCTGGCGACAGGCAGAATGTCGTCGCAAAGGTGACCGCAGCCCGCACGCGACAGCGCCAGCGCGATCGTCGATTTCCCCGCTCCGGACAACCCGAGGAACGCGATCGCCGATTCTCCGATGCCAACCGCACTACCGTGGAGCCAGGTGACACTTCGACGGTCGACGCAGAAGAGGAGAAGGCGGGCGACCAGATCGCTGCGGGCCGCGTTCAGGTCGGGACTTGCTGAGGCATCCAAAAGGATC